>WQYK01000018.1 GCA_009781275.1 Bacteroidales bacterium
AATTCCGATCTTCAAGGTTTTCCGCAGCAGGGCAATCTACCGGTAGTAAATGACAATTTAGTCCTGTAACATTTGAACCCATGCTGTACATAGTTTAACAAATTGTTGATTTTTTAACGTTTGCTAAACTGGAAGCGTTTACGTGCTCCGGGTTGACCCGGCTTTTTGCGCTCTACCTCGCGTGCGTCGCGGGTAAGAATGCCGTTTGACTTGAGTACCGGACGATAAGCCTCGCTGTTTATCTTGCACAGTGCGCGGGCAATAGCCAGACGCAAAGCCTCGGCCTGGCCTTTAATGCCACCGCCGTCAAGGTTCACTTTGATGTCAAATTGAGCGATTGTACCGGTAAGTTCAAGCGGTTGTTGCACGATGTACTGAAGCGTTCCTTCTTTAAAGTAAACCTCTAAAGGGCGATCATTGATGGTGATGGCTCCTTTACCGGAGTTTACATAAACACGGGCGACTGCTGATTTTCTTCTTCCAAGGGCGTTGATAACTTCCATGCTCTGTTTGGTTTCAAATTTCGTTTAAAGTAATGGTTTTGGGTTGCTGTGCCGCATGAGGATGCTCGGGGCCTGCATATACATACAGATTACGAAACAGCTCTGCGCCAAGTCGGTTCTTGGGGAGCATCCCCTTGACCGCATGTTCTACTACCGCAAACGGCTTACGCTTGAGCAACTCTTTGGGAGTTGCAAAACGTTGGCCGCCGGGATAACCGGTGTGACGAACGTACACCTTCTCTGTCAACTTATTCCCTGTCAGACGAATCTTCTCTGCATTGACCACAATTACGTTGTCTCCGCAATCGACGTGGGGGGTAAAGTTGGCCTTGTTCTTGCCGCGTAAAATGAGTGCAATACGCGAAGCAAGACGTCCCAGTACCTGATCGGCGGCATCAATCACTACCCACTCTTTGGTGACGGTAGCGGCGTTTGCCGACACGGTCTTGTAACTTTGTGTGTCCACTTTTTTGATTTTTTGTTAATTACTGTAATAATGTTGCGATTTTCCTTTTTGCAAAGGGGCTGCAAAGATAGTAATTAATTTCTAAAGAGAAAGAATATGTGCAATTTCGTACCACTTTTTGTTGAGGTCATTGTGGCGGGTACACGCCTCCACAAAGGGCGTGTGCACAATTTGACCTGAGCGCTGTCCGATCATGATCCCCGTTTTTCCGTCTAAGAGCGCATCAACCGCTCCATGGCCCAAAATACTGGCCAATACCCGATCGTTACAGGTGGGCGCCCCTCCGCGTTGAACATGTCCCAAAGTTGTTACACGAGTGTCGTAGTCAGGAAGTTTCTCTTTGACTTTTCGTGCAATTTCTACTGCGCTCCCCTGTTCTTCTCCCTCTGCCACGATAATAATACCAGAAGTTTTGTTTTTTCTGCGCTCCCATTCGAGGTAAGAGCATAATTTATCTATATCCAATTGAACTTCAGGAATCAAAGTGGCTTCAGCTCCAGAAGCGATTGAAGAGAAAAGGGCAATAAAGCCCGCGTCGCGTCCCATCACCTCCACAAAAAAGACCAAATTGTGAGAATCAGCCGTATCACGTAGTTTATCAATAGCTTGTACAACTGTATTGATGGCGGTATCAAAACCGATGGTAAAGTCGGTGCCGTAGATGTCGTTGTCAATGGTGGCAGGTATGCCCACCACGGGGAGCTTATACTCCTCCATGAGCAACTGGGCGCCCCTAAAGGAGCCGTCGCCGCCAATCACCACCAATGCATCAATGCCGGCGTTGGAGATGTTTTGCATCGCTTGCGCCCGTCCCTCAGGTGTATAAAACTGGGGGCATCGGGATGACTTTAAAAACGTGCCACCTAATGAGATAACCTTTGAAACAGAGTGTGACAGCAATGGAGTTGTTTTATTGTCGATCAAGCCGCAGTAACCTCGCTGAATACCTATGGCTTCACGATGATAAAAAATAGCTGTTCTTACCACCGCACGAATGGCGGCGTTCATCCCCGGAGCGTCTCCTCCCGATGTGAGTATTCCAATACGTTTGATTTTTTCAGGCATTTGAAGTGTGCATTAAATTTTTTACAAAGATAGCGCTTATCTTTGCAGCATGAAAATCGGGAACATAGATTTGGGCCGTCAACCCCTCTTTCTGGCGCCCATGGAGGATGTAACAGATGCGTCATTTCGCTTTATTTGCAAAGAGTTTGGCGCTGATGTGCTCTATACAGAATTTGTCTCCTCCGACGGACTGATCAGAGAAGCCCAAAAGACGTTAGATAAGTTGCGTATTTGCGAATATGAACGTCCCATTGGGATTCAAATATATGGTCATCTGATAGATGCCATGGTAGAGGCGGCCAAAATGGCGGAGGCAGCCAAGCCCGATTTTATTGATCTTAACTTTGGTTGTCCTGTGCATAAGATCGCCCACCGCGGCGCCGGGGCCGGAATGTTGCGAACACCAGATCTAATGGTAGAGATAACGCGCGCTATTGTGCAGTCAGTCAAGTGTGCAGTAACAGTAAAAACACGTCTCGGATGGGATGAGCAAACCAAAATCATCGTGGAGCTGTCGGAGCGGTTGCAGGACGTTGGTATTGCTGCGCTTACCATTCACGGACGCACACGTGCCCAACTGTACAAAGGAGAGGCTGATTGGACGTTGATCGGCGCTGTAAAAAATAATCCGCGTATCCATATCCCAATCATTGGAAACGGCGACATTACCAGCCCGGAGGGTGCAAAAGCAGCTTTTGATCGCTTTGGAGTTGATGGCGTCATGATGGGGAGGGCTACATTTGGTCGTCCCTACATATTCAGGGAGATCAAGCACTATCTGGAAACGGGGGAGCTAATGCCGGAGCTAACCGTAATGGAGCGGGTATCTTTGGCCAAAAAGCATTTTATAAAATCAGTAGAAGTCAAAGGATCAAGGGTTGGAGTCTTAGAAATGCGCCGCCACCTGAGCTGCTATTTTAAAGGACTGCCCAACTTTAAAGAGATGCGATTGGCATTGGTTACTGAGAACGATCCCTTGCAGGTGCTTGTGTTGTTGGATCGGGTGGCAAAACTCTGGGGGTAGCCCTACAACTGTCTTCAAAAAAAAGGGGTCGTTCTAAAAACGAACGACCCCTTTTTCACCAACAAAGGAAAGATTGTGTTTACAACGGATAGAGTAGATAGGGAGCCCTATCCTTTTCGAATTTTACCACATCGTCTTGCCAGCAAGCCTTAATTTCCTCTGCGGTCTTGTCTGCCAAAATCATTTCACGGATGTAAGAAACGCCGACTAACCTATTAAATGAGCCGTTTTCGCGGAGAAAATCTACCCCAGCGGGTTTGTCCTTTAAATTTTGATAGGCATCAATAACATATTTAAGCGTAAATCCATCTTTAAAAATTTCTTCATTAGATGGTTCTGTGCTTAGGTCAACGCCATAATAGGTGCGTATCGTGCTATCTCTTCTATTCATGGCAACATAGCTAAAGTCATATCCTGTCATGTCCGGATGACCATATACTTGAAAAGGCAAGTCACTGCCACGGCCCATGCTGACCGGAGTACCTTCAAAGGGACAGAGTGCAGGATAAAGATAGATCGAACGAATATTGGGAAGGTTGGGAGATGGTTTGATGGGGAGTTCGTACAAGGTTTGATGGGTGTAATTTTTACATTTGATTACCGTAACGTCGCATTGAAGTCCACCAATTAACCATTTTTCTCCGTTGATCATTCCTGCCATTTCACCAAGAGTCATCCCATGCACGACAGGAATAGGAATGACGCCCACAAAGGAGCGATATTTTGCAGTATCCAAAATAGGCCCATCCACATAGTGTCCATTGGGGTTGGGACGATCCAGAATGACAAGCGGAACATGATTACGGGCACACGATTCCATCATGTTATACATCGAAGAAAGATAGGTGTAAAAGCGCAAGCCTACATCCTGAATATCGTAGACCATAATATCTACCATCTCCATCATGGCATCTGTTGCCATTCTGTATTGTCCGTACAAAGAGATGATGGGAATCCCGGTTTTGGGATCAATCTCATCGGGAATAGTCCCGCTAGCCGTTCCCCTAAAACCGTGCTCAGGGGCAAAGATGGCTTGGACATTGATGCCTAAAGCAACCAAAGAGTCTACCAAATGGGTATCACCAATCGTTGCCGAATGGTTGGTGAGAATACCTACCCGCTTTCCTTGGAGCAGGTGCAAATAGGCTTCAGTCTGTTGGGCGCCGGTAATAACAGGGGCCTCGTTTTTACTTTGTGTGCAGCAGAAGCAACAAAGGGTAACAACACAAGCGATGCTGAGCATCAAAACTGTTTTTTTCATTTTAAAATTAGGATTAGTGGTTTATTGAATGGGTAAAGTTAATATTTTTTTTAAACACAACGTTTGTTACAACGGATAGAGTAAAAAGGGTGTCCGGTCATTTTTAAATTGTTCCACCTCTTCTTTCCAGCAAGCTTTAATCTCACTATCGCTTTTGCCCTCCATAATCATTGTTCTTATGTAGGGCACACCCACTAAGCGCTCAAAGAATGAACGAAAAAAGAGCTCTCCAATCTGGGTATTGTCATTCAAGTTTTGATATGCGTCAATGACATACTTCAAGGTAAACCCATCTTTAAAGACCTCTTCATTTGATGGTTCTGTACGAAGGTCTACTCCGTAGCAAAGCATGTTCACCTGTTGTGCAAAAGGTGGTTCGGCATAAAAGGTGGTAGGTGTAAAACTAAAATCGTAACCGGTCATCTCTGAATGTCCGTAGACCTGGAATGGCCAATCGGTTCCTCTTCCCAGATTAACTACAGTACCCTCAAAGGGACAAAGTGCAGGATAGAGGTAGATTGACCTGGAGTTGGGAAGATTTGGTGATGGAGGTATTGGCAGATGATAAAACGTTTGATGAGTGTAGTTCAGACACTTAATTACAGTAACGTCGCACTGTAGGCTATCTTTTAGCCAATATTTCCCATTGATCATGCCCGCTAATTCGCCAAGGGTCATGCCGTGTACTACGGGAATAGGGAGAACTCCTACAATGGAACGATATTTTTCTACATCTAAAATTGGCCCATCAACATAGTGCCCATTTGGATTAGGACGATCTAATAGGATCAGTGGCACATGGTTTCTTGCACACGCTTCCATCATATAGTACATGCTGGACAAGTATGTGTAAAAACGCAGTCCAACATCTTGGATATCATAAACAACAATATCCAATTGCTGCATGATGGAATCTGCGGGTATATATCGTGAGCGTCCAAACACCGAAACGATGGAGATTCCGGTTTCGGGATCAACTTCGCTGGGCACAGCGTGGCCGGCGGTGATTACGCCCCGGAATCCATGTTCGGGAGCAAAGATCGTTTGAATATTGACCCCAAGTGAGACGAGTGTATCAACCAAGTGCCTCTCACCGATTGTTGCCGTGTGGTTGGTCAGAATGCCTACCCGCTTTTCCAGAAGCAAAGGGAGGTATACTTCTGTCTGTTGGGCGCCGGTGACGACCATGACCTCCCGATTATTTTCTGCACAATAAAAATTGAAAGAAATTAAAATACAGAAAATGAAGAGTGTTGTGATATTCTTTTTCATATCTGTTACTCCTGCCATCCCGGATTTTGCGTGAGCTTTTTACCCATCTCTTTGTACAGGGTTATCTGGTCTAATGGAATCGCATCAAAATATTGTCTTTCATAAACAATGTCGCCATCTATCCAGTTTCTTCTGCTTGAGGGCAGCCACAGATTATAAGTAGCAATCCGGGTAGAGTCTCCGGGGGTAAACAGGTACAAAGAACCTCTGTCGGGGAATGCGCTGCGAAGTCTGTCAAGGTCGGTAGGATTACTACCTGGATTGGAGGTGGTGCCCCATCTGTAGAAGTTAAAGGGCACTCCCATGCTTATGTCGCTGGGGCCGGACGTTTCGGTTTCCAGGGTCTTTAGATAGCTGAACTTTTTCCATCTCTTAAGGTCGCCTCTTCGTTGCCCTTCAAAAATCAGCTCAGCCCATCTTTCCCTCCTGATTTCCCAGAGTAAAGGAGATACCGTTGGATCTCTGTCGGGGTCGTCAATGACCACGCCGTTTGCAAGAACGTTGGAACCACTGACTACCATAGGAGGCAACTTGGGAAGAAACTCGCCCTGATCGTTGTTCCGGATATTTCTATTGCGGAGCCGATTGATGGTCATATCGGCAATGGCCTGGGTAAACTGATCCAGTTCGGCCATTACCTCTGCGTAAGATATCAGTACTTCTCCATATCTCATCAATGGACATGCCGTAATATTGTTCCTGTTTACGTACATAATGTTGTCTACCGTTGCTTCAACAGGCTGGAGCTTAATGCTGGCCACCCCTGTCGAAGAGAAACCAATGCCTCCTTTTGTAATACCTGGAACCCTTAGGGTATCGCCAAAAGAGGCCAAAAGTCTGGGATCCCTGTTTTGAATCATGTCCTGATAATATTTATCCGGAGTATGATTGTAAAGGGGAGACTGTTTGATGGGCAAACCGTCTGTAACCAAATAGTTGTTGATGGCTCGCAGGGTAGTTCCGACTTGTCCCCCAAAATTTGGACCACTTTGTTGCCATCCCATCAAGCTAACGGTCACAATGGCGTGGTTTCCAATGGCGGTGGCATATTCTCTGTGAAAAAGCACTTCGGGATTTCCTCTGAGCGTGTTGGGTGTAGTAAAGATCCTCCTGTAGTTGTCCGAAATCTGGTATCTGCCCGTATTGATCAAGGCTTCGGCTGCCCACTTGGCCTTGTTGAGGGCAACAGTGGCCACTGCCTGATCGAGGTTATGGTATTTGAGCAGGGTACCAAAGTAGAGCAACCTCTTTAACATGTAAGCCATCACGATGTCTCTGTTTAATTGACCTAATCCGTCGTTTACCCTTACGTTTGCGGCAGCATAATCAAAATCTTCGATAATTCTGGTCACACAAAGGCCAATGGGATCGCGATCCTTGTATAATTCATCCAACTCGGTAGCAAGTACCTCTCTGTCAAAGTAAGGTACATTTCCAAAGGTTGTGCACAGATCGGAATACTCCATGGCCCTGAAAAACCTGGCGATACCTGTCCAATGCGCTTTTGCATCATCAGAAATGGTGGTAGAGTTCTCTACCCTGTTTAACATCAGGTTGTGTCTTCTAACCCAGTCAAAACTCCAGCCATTCCCGGATGTTGCGGTGGTAGTTGTCCATTGATTGGTTCTTATATCTTCGTCTGCCCAGGGAGCGTAACCCGGCCCCCAGGCTCCATAACCAAAACCGCTTCCGTAGCCGGCAAAGTAGTTAAGGTAAGCTCCTTGTGCATACATGCGGATGGTGGTTTCGCTTTTCCAAAAGTTGGACTCGTCGTATGAAGTTAAGTTGGGTCTGTCTAAATAGTCCTTGCAGGATGTAAATCCCAGCAACACCATAGTAACAACAAATATAATCTTTTTCATTGCTGTAAATGTTTTTAATTAAAATTCAACTTGTAAACCAAACGATACCGTTCTTCTGTACGGATAGGTACGTCCGTACGATCTGTTGGTGCCGGAAGCGGTGGGCGCCCGGTCTGTTTCGGGATCAACCGCTATGTGCCCCAATTTATCGAACTCAAAGAGATTCTCGCCGGCAACATAAGCCCGTACACGATTAATCATCGCTTTTTGTGTAATTTGTTTGGGTAAAGTGTAGCCCAAAGTCATGGTTTTACACCTTAGGTAGGCCATGTTTAACATGTAACGATCGTTGGTTTGATAACTCGTTCCCGGCCTTGGATAAAAGGCATTGGGATTGCTTTCTGTCCAATAGTCCAGGGTATGTGCAAAGTTTGCTTCGGCAGGCGTATTGCCGGGCAACACCATATTCCCTGTTGCATAAAGGTCTCTTTTCCCTACTCCCTGGAAGAAGACGTCAAAATCAATGCCTTTAAACGAACCGCCGAACCTAAAACCATACACATATCTGGGGGATTCATTGCCTATGACGGAGAGGTCTCCCATATCGGTAATCCGGTTTGTGCCAAAGTTAACGACTCCGTCTCCGTTAATGTCCTTATACATGATGTCGCCCGGACTTGCCCTGAAACCGGCGTTGCCGGCTTGCAAATGCCATTGATATTCGGGATCCAGGTTTTTAAGAAGATTAATGGTTTTACCATTAATTTCAACGGTTTTAATCTTTCCGTTTTCCCAAACAAAGTCATCGTTGGTAAAGAAACGCTCCACTTTGTAGCCATAGATACTGCCCATCACTTTTCCTTGAAAGTAGGCGTCTGTATAGAGAGGTTCTGCGGCTGAGGCGAATTTGACAACCACGGTCCGGTAGTCGTGGAGGGTGGCGGTTGAAGTAATTCTTAGACCATTGCGGAATGCATGGTTAAAGTTCACTTCCAATTCAATTCCTTTGGTAGAAAGGGTTCCAAAATTGACCAATGGAGCGGTTGCGCCAAAGGTGCTGGGAAGCACGTCTCCCCTGGTGATACAGTTGACAGATCTTTTTTCGTACCAGTCAAAGGTTAAGCCAAACTTGTCTTTCCAGAATCTCATATCCAAACCAAAGTCCAAAGTATTGATGGTTTCCCACGTTAAATCGGGATTCACCACTGAGGGACCTCCATTGTTGGGCGTACTGTTGGGCCCTCCCACCCAATTGGCTACGTTTCCATTGATTAACCAATAGCGTAAGTTGCCATCGCCGCTGTTTACGCCTTGACCAATGGTCGCATAATACAACCCACTGGGTACACTCTGATTACCCACAGAGCCATAAGATCCTCTTATTTTAAGAAAGTTTACATAGGGCTTAACGGGCTGCCAGAAATTTTCTTCTGAGATACGCCATGCAGCAGATCCTGAGGGATATGAGGCCCATCTCATTCCGTCTCTGAATTTTGAAGAAGCGTCTCTACGAAAGTTAAACTCAATCAGATATTTGTTGTTGTAATCATAATTGATCCTGCCAAAAGCGCCAACAACGGACCACCAGGAACGGCTTGAACCCACCGTTTGGTTTCCACCGGAAAGGTTTATTTCAGGAAGACTGTAGTCATTTACGTTATCTCTCCTGGACCAGTGACCCCATGTTGCCTGGTCTTCAAAATTACCGCCAGCGAGCACCTTGATATTGTGTTTCCCAAATGCTTTGGTGTAGTTCAGCAAGGCATTATAAGTGTTACGTACCTCTTTGGTGTCGTCCATTCTGACATAGTCACGGTCTGTTCTAAAGGCGGGAGATACATGAAAGTTATAATCCAGATCAGCGCCCGGAGGGGTGTTGTTAAAAGTATTGATACCGGTAGGAATACCTCCGATTGTTTTGCGTCCGTTATCGGAAAACATGTATACATAAGAAAAGTCAAAGTTTAATCCGGGTAGAATGTGAATAGTCGCTGCCAGGTTGAGCCGGTTGTACCAGCGTTCGTTCTTTGTGGGATTTTTATTGGCAATCCGCAGTTCGTGTAAGCCGTTCCTTGTATCGATCCCATTATAAGTGCCGTATGGATAAGTTGCAAACCACCTGTAGATATAATAGGCCGCGTCGTAGGGGTCGCTATCTCCAAAATTAAACGGCGACTCCTGATCGGTTTTGGTAAACATAAATCCGGAACGGAGGGTAATGTATTTATTTGCTTTTACGCTGATATTTCCGGAACTGTTCATTCTTGCAAAATAGTCGTCAAATGGTTTGTATATACCATTTTGCTTCACAAAACCTGCAGAAAGATTATACGAAACCTTATCGTTGCCTCCGCTTACCGATAAATTGTGGGAGTTATTGGGCGCCCATTTTTTATAGAATTCGTTTTCCAAATCCCAGCCTCTGTAAAAATAGAATCCGCCACCCGGACGCTTATCAAAATCCCGTCCCTCTACCATCTCTCTGTCAAATCCTTTTCCAAAGCCGTATTTTTCATAGTATTCCCTGACTTTTACGATCATATCGGGATTGTACCACACCGATCCGATGTGATTAAATTCGTATGTCGGGTCATTCCCAATTCGAAAAGCGTTTCCGTTCCGTTGGAGCCAGGAGTATTCCAACTCAAGGTCGGGGCGGGAGTTTACAGGAACTTTGGTTTTGGTTCCCCATGCGTAATTGGTATTGTAAGTCACACGTACCCTTCCATCGCTGGATCCTTTTTTGAGCGTAATCAGGATCGCTCCGTTGGCCGCCCTGGCTCCGTAGATGGCTGTGGTGGAGGCGTCCTTTAGGGTGGAGATGCTTTCGATGTCGTTAGGGTTGATAAAGGACAAGCTCGGCACCTCGACGTTATCGACCAGAATCAACGGGTTGGCATTTCCCTGCCCCATGGATACAAAGTCTGCACGAAGACGAATCTGGGGATCGCTTCCCAAATCGCCCGTGGTGGTGGTGATGGTTAAACCGGGGGTTGTCCCCTGCAAAGCCCGCCCAACGTCTGTAACAGATCTTGATTCCAATGATTTTTCAACGTTGACTACAGACACAGCTCCCGAAAGATTCTCCTTTTTCTGGGTGCCGTAGGCCACCACTACCACATCTTCTAACAATGTGGCGTCTTCAAGGAGTACTACATTGATTTGGGACCGGTTGTTTACTGCAACCACTTGGGTGACCATTCCAATCATGGCAAAAGAGAGGGCTCCGTTAGCTGGTACAGAAATAGAGTACGATCCATTGAAACCGGTCGCCGTAATTTGTGTAGTCCCGTAAATAGAGACGCTGACACCTGCCTGCGGAATGTTGTCCTTATCGGTGACTCTTCCGGTCACAGTAATGTTCTGCGCCCAAATTGTTCCCGTAAAAAGGAACAATGCGCATACCGACAGAACCACCTTTAGGTGCCAGCCGGATTTCAGTTGTTTTACATACATGTGAGATTAGTTTTAGGTGATTAATTTATGTTAAGGTTTGTTGTTTTTTTGTATCAGGTGCGTGGTGGGCGTGGAGGAATGAGATGACCGGCGCCTCCGCTGTTCCAACTTGAGAGGACAGCGCGTATCTTACTTATTTGCACTTCTGTAAGGTTGTACTCATTTTGTCCGGAGTGGTGTTCTGCGCTGTAATATCCCTGGTATCCGGCTTCACGCAGGATGGTCATCTTCTGAAGCAACATCTCGCTATTTTCACAAGTGTCCCAAGGGATATGGGTATGGCATATCCACTTTGCGGCGGCCCTGTCGGCTGCATCGTTGTCGTGCACCCTTGTTTCGGGTGAATCTGCCGTCCATCCCCCAAAATGAACGCAGATACCAAATCCGGGATGGTCAACCGCTTTAATCAGCTTCTCCATGTTGGGCCAATACTTTTCGTGACCCATGTGGTTTTCCGGACCCACTTTAAAGCCGTAGTCGTATGCTTTTTGTGCAAGCTCTTTGTAGCGCTTGACCAAATAATCAAAGTCTTGGGGTTTCCATGGTTCGCGGATGTTGTTGGTGACATAACCACCCGTCATGGGACCGGCGTCAAAGCGTAAAAATCCCACACCCCATTTCTTACAAATCTCTATGTATCTGTCCTGAATAGAGCGCAACCGGGCCCTGTCTTCCGGGGTATCAGCATCGGGTTTGCTGATCAGGTGGGCGCCATCTGCGGCAATGTTGGGAACCACAAGTTGACGATCCTGAAGTGCGCGGTGTACTTTGTTAATGAAATCATCTTCTGTACTTGTGATCATTCCATTCCACAAGTCTGCCGCGTCAAGCCCAAAACGGTAGCGGCATGTTTCAAGGTAATGAAATATATCCATCATGCCTTCCCTAAAGAGACCGTTAAAAGAGTAGGAGAGGCAAGAAACAGGCAAGGACTTAAATGCTTTGCGATTAACTAAATCAGAAGCCCTTAGAACATTGGTGAGCGATCCGGGAACAGCTACTGCGGCTGCTCCAATGAGCGATTTGCGGAAAAAATCTCGTCTATTTGTCATGATTTTGTGTTTTAATATTTGTTATTCTTTGCTTATGGTTGCATTGGGCGGACGCCGTCCGCCCCTACACGAACTCCCAGCCCTTACGGGTGTCGCGATGAAGAAGCTTATTCCCCTCTTCATCATTGGTTACCTCGCGGGTGGTGGGATTATAGAGCAATTTTTTCCCGTTACGCATCATGGAGACGGCCCCAAGGGTGTACGATTCGGTCAGTTCGCGAATGAATTCAAACGATCCGGGGTTTTTGATGTTGCTTACCCCTTTTGCATCATCAATCCATCCCTGCAGCCAGCGTGGCGTGCCCTCTGCAACTTGTTCGCTCATACTGGGCATGCGGGGAGCTGTGATGCCGCCGTACCTCTTCATACCGGCATCGTTAAGACCCACCAACTTTGGATCGCCTCCGTAAAAGTTGCCGACAATAGCGCCCTTTTCGCCTACAAACATCATCCCTTGAACCGGAAGATCGTCCTCTTGGTAGCCAAAAGGCACATCGGGCTTCATTCCGCCGTCATGCCAAGTGAAAAAGACCGTTCCGCCTCCATTCTTGTAGGGAATCTCAAAACGGAATGCACCTGCATCGGGATATGACCATGTGTTTACGACCTGTGAATTAACCATGTCGTAATCGTATTGATATACCCTCGAAAACCGTGTAGAGGCAGCAGTGGCCGATCCGAGTCCTAGGACTTTGAAAACAGGGATCATACTATAGATACCCATATCGGCGATTGAGCCACCGCCAAATTCAAACCATCCCCGAAACAGGCAGTGGGTGTATTTAGGCGAATAGTCGCGCCATTGAGCCGGGCCAAGCCATAAATCCCAGTTGAATCCTTTAGGAATCGGGGGGCGTTCTGTGGGAATTTGGGGATATTGCGGCCAAACGGGGCGATTAGACCAGTTGTGAATCTCCCTGAGTTTGCCGATAGCGCCTGCATCGATCCACGCTTTGGTCTGGTTGATGCCGTTATTGCTCGACGAGGAGTAGGCCTGCATATAGGTGGCAATATTTTGTTGTGCGGTGGCCATATCAACTACTTTCATCGCTTCGTGCAATTTGTTGCCCAAAGGCTTGTGCATGATCTGATGTTTGCCGCGCTTAAAACAATCCACAGACATATAGGAGTGCAGGTGGTCACATGGAATGATCTTAACCGCGTCCACGTCGCGCATGGTGTCAAGCAATTCACGGTAATCTTCGTGTGCGTGAATCTCGCCGTTCCAGCCCGGACGATTCTTCTTGTAGTATGTTTCCACTACATATTTCATGACATCGCGGCCTCCAGGATGCCCGGTAATGCCTTCGAGCCACGTTGGTTCGTCAATGAGGCGGCGAAGACTTGTACGCATTGTATGGGCAGTCCATGCAATGTAATCGTTGCTCTGTTTGTTGGGGTCGGCAACGCCAACAATTTGAATTTGAGGACAACGAAGAAGAGCGCCGATCTCATTGAGGCCCTGGAAGCCGCAGCCGATTTGAAGCAATGTGATTTTGTCGCTGGGAGGGATGAACCCCTTCCCGAGAACAGATCGGGGGACCACCGTTGCCATACCGATGGCTGCGGAGGCTTGTGCGATAAATTTTCTTCGGTTCATAATTGTAAATATGTGGAATGTAGGCCTTTCTAGGTAGGCGTGTATCCGCGATTTAAAAAATTTACCAAAGATAAGCATTTTTTAAATAAATTCTTGTCTTCTGTTGTACAAAAATCAATCTGTATAGAAACGACATAAATTTTTGCTTTTGCTTCTAAGGAGAGCGTCGGGGCTTCCGAAAGCCGCATGGCATCTTTTTCTGTTGTATAGATTACAGCATGAGGGTATTGGACTATCGCTTCATCAATTCGACAAATGTCTTTTCGACTAAAAAAATGGTGATCAGAAAACTTGAGGTGTTGAACAATCGTTCCGGAGTTGCTAATCTTGTCTAAAAAAGGTTGGGGTTGTGCAATGCCCGTAAGGGCGATGATTTCATTGCCTGACGACTCGGTCAAAACATTTGTTCTCTCCCCAAAAAGACGATAAGGAGCATAGTATGTATAGCAAGTGAAGAGAAGCTTTTGATTTGAGTTTGGTTTAAGAAGCTTACATTGATGTTCCCACTCAGCAGAGGAGCTTTGGGGCGGCGTTTTTGTAACGATGATCATATCTGCCCTTTTGGTTTGGGATTTTAGATCGCGCAACCTGCCAAAAGGGAGAAGCAGGTCTTGGGTATAAGGTCGGTTGTAGTCACTTAACAAGATGGAGAACGTTGGCTTGAGCCTGCGGTATTGAAAAGCGTCATCCAATACAATCAACCCTACATGCGGATGATCCTTTCTGATTCGGCTGATACCTGCAACCCGATCGACATCCACCGCCACCACCACCGAAGGAAATTTTCGCTTGATTTGGAGCGGCTCATCTCCCACATCCGATACCGAATCGCTACCATCCACGTAACGAAACCCTCTGGAAGCGCGCCTGTATCCCCGCGAAAGCACAGCAATCTGAATCTCTTGACAAAATAGCCTTAATACAAGTTCCGTATGCGGCGTCTTTCCCGTTCCCCCTACAGAAATATTACCTATGGACACAACGGGAATATCTAAAGAAACGCTTTTGAAGACACCCCAATCGTAACATTTGTTGCGGATCCACAAAACCCAACGATATGGTAGGGTAAAGATATATGCAAAGAATGACAGAAGCATTAAAGATTATCTAATAATTGTTTGCAAAGTAACAATTTTTTTGTGAATCAAAATAGCCATATTGTTTGAACAGCGTAACTTTTTTTTCCTACCTTTGTCAAACATAAAAAAAATAAGGTAATAACGATAATTAACCAAATAAATCTTAACTATTAACAAAAAAACAAAAACCTTATGCATGTAACACAATTTAAAACGATGGCCTTTACCAAATGGATGCTATCGGCATGCGCGCTACTCCTCTTTGCAGGAGTCGCTTGGGCGCAAAACATTCAGGTGACAGGTCAGGTCACCGACAGAACGGGAGAGGCGCTCCCGGGCGTTTACGTTTTGGTAGAGGGAACCAACACAGGTACATCTACCGGAGGCGATGGCCGCTACACGATCTCTGCCCCATCGTCAGGGAGGTTGGTCCTCACATCGATCGGAATGATTACCCAAACTGTTGAGATCAACGGACGGACGGTCATCAATGTACAAATGGTAGAAGACGCGCTGATGCTGCAAGACGTGGTGGTCACCGCCATGGGTATCAAAAAGGAGCGGAAGGCGTTGGGCTACGCAGTGTCAGAAGTCAACTCAAACGAATTGATGAAGAACAAAAACGTGAACGTGATCAACTCTTTGGCAGGAAAAGTCCCCGGCGTAAGCATTACGCAGTATAGCGGTGCGGCCGGAGCCGGAGCAAACATCATCATTCGCGGAGGTAACTCAACTTCTGACGGACGCTCCAACCAGCCTCTGTTTGTGGTGGACGGGGTCATCTATGACAACTCTACCGCCGTTTTGGGTAATTCGGGCACAGATGGTATGACCAGAAGCAACACCACCTACTCAAACCGTGTGATGGACCTTAATCCTGAGGACATAGAGAACATGTCTGTGTTAAAAGGCGCAGCGGCGTCAGCCCTCTACGGCTCACGTGCAGCAGACGGCGTGATTATTATCACCACCAAAAAGGGATCAGAAGGGGCTGTAAGTGTTGATTTCTCAAGTAAATTCATCACATCGTGGACCATTAAACTGCCCGAGGTGCAAACAGAATTCGGACGTGGTTCCTACTCCACCAACGGCGCTTTTACAGATGTGACCTACAGCTCTTGGGGACAAAAACTGTCGCCCGGCACGCCCATATACGACAACATCGGAGAGTTTTTCCAATCCGGTAACATTTATGACAACAACGTGAGTATATCGGGTGGGAGCAAGAACAACTCTTTCTATTTGTCTCTGTCTAACTTTGATCAAACAGGAATTGTCCCCTCAACCGGATACGACAGAACAACCGTTCGCTTTAACGGAGAGCAAAAATACGGACGCTTAACAGTAAACGCAAACACCTCGTTTTCAATTGCTAACACAGACAAAACCTTCACTTCTGCAGGTTTGTACAACGGTGGCGGTTCCGGTACCATGACCTCTCTCTATTCTTGGCCTGTAACAGAAAATATGTCTAAATACCTCAACGAGGACGGTTCCAAATATCGTTTGTTTGATGGTCTTTGGAATTTAGCAAGCGACAAAGAGAATCCCTACTGGATCATCAATAAGTTCAAAGTTTCAGACAAGACAGCCCGCTTTACCGGTGCACTAAGGGCCTCTTTTGTTATTACCGATTGGTGGGATGTGGTGGCAAGCTTGGGATACGACCAGTATACCACAGATGGTTACCAATACGTTGCTCCCGGATCTTGCGTACTTGAAATGTATCAGGATGGCCGTTTGTCCAAAAACGAGCGCAGATATACCTATCTCTCTACCAATATCATGACCAATTTCCATAAAACTTTTGGCGATTTTGATTTCAACCTTTTGCTTGCATCTCAGACAGACGACTTTGAAACTTTAAGCACGTCACACTGGGGAAGGAAATTTATTACTGCAGGTACAATCAGTTTTGCAAACATAGCAAGGGGGGATCAACAGTTTACGGACAACACCACAAAGAGAAGGTTGGTGGGTGTTTTTGGAGAGTTTCGTGCTGCCTACAAGAGGTTGCTCTATTTGACGGTAACCGGACGTAACGACTGGTCGTCCACATTGCCTTTGGATAGCCGCTCCTATTTCTATCCCTCTGCAAGCGCTTCGTTTGTGTTTACAGAGCTGTTGCCTGCCAACGATATTCTTTCGTTCGGAAAAATCCGTGGCAGTGTGGCGCAAGTAGGTAAAGACGCCAATGCATACGCTACATTGACCCGTCTGGTGAATCCGATTACATACGGATCGTTTGTAGGCGTTGGAAACGACTATGTGAGGGGTAACCCCTACCTAAAACCGGAGATACAAAAATCATGGGAAATAGGCGCTGAGTTGAGGTTTTTTGACGGTCGTTTGGGAGTAGATTACACCTATTACAACTCCGAGACAGAAAACCAGATTGCTTCACCCCGTTTGACAAATGCCGGTGGTTACATCATGACCTCCATCAACTCGGGCTCTGTAATCAATAAAGGAATGGAATTTGCTCTTAACAGCAAAGTGGTGGCCAGAAAGGACTTTGAGTGGGACATCCTCTTGAACTTCTCCTTTAACCGCGGTACATTGGGAGAATTTTTGACAGGTGTTGAGTTCTTCTATCCAACGGATGCGCAGTTTGGTACAGTGCGTGCTGCCTCTGTTCCCAACGGAGGAGATTTCATGTCATTGACCGGTACGTGCTTTGCCCGTGAACTGGATGCTGATGGAAACCAGATGCCGGACGGTCGTTACCAGGTTGACCCCAATACCGGTTTGTACAGAATGTCGCCCATTACCAATACTGTTGTGGGCAATCGCGAGCAGAGGTATATTGGCGGCTTAGCTAATACGATACGATATAAAGACCTTACGCTCTCTTTCCTGTTGGATCTTAGGATTGGCGGAGCTGTTTATAATGGTACCGAATACATGATGAGCACAGTTGGTTTGTCAAAGAAAACCTTGGAGAATGGGCGTGAGTCTGTAACGGTAAGCGGAGTAAACAGCCAAACCGGAGCTCCTTTTGAGCAAACCTATAACGCAGATCAGACCTACACCATTGGAGGTGTGAACTATTCCGGCAGACACATGATCCAACAATACTGGGCTAATTATAACGCAAACTCCTTCCATTTTATCACCGATGTAAACTGGCTTAAACTGCGCTCGATATCGCTCAACTACGACCTCAGTAACTTGATCAGAAAACAGAACGTGATTAAGAGATTGTCGGTATCTGCAACAGGAACAAACCTGTTAACGTTCACCAATTATAAAGGAATGGATCCCGAAGTAAGCACGGCCGGTGGAACCGGCGGTTCCGGCGCTACCGGAATTGACTACTGCAGCGTACCTGCCATCTCGAGCATCTCTTTTGGATTAAACATGAAATTCTAACCAATAAAACTCAAATATTATGATGAAGA
>WQYK01000019.1 GCA_009781275.1 Bacteroidales bacterium
ATACACTTTTTGGGCGCCGGCTGCCAATCCGCAGCTTCCCAAGCCCACTTTTACTACACAGTTTTCTTTCATGGCTCAAAATTTTTAATGTATGTTACCGCGCTCTCTCCCGTCAATTTTCCAAAAGTCTCCTCTCCGATCATCATGGCGGGAGCAAGAGAGCAACAGCCTAAGCAGGAGACAGATTCAAGGGTGTATTTGCCGTCTGGGGTGGTCTCCCCGTCCTCAATCTTTAGGTAGTCGATCATTTCGTCCATTACTGCATTCACGTTTTGTACGTGGCAGGCGGTGCCTTTGCACACCTTAATGGAGTACTTTCCGGAGGGTTTCAACTTGAATTGTGCATAGAAAGTGGCTACGGCGTACAACTCTCCCAATGTGTAGTTTAGTTCCGATTCAATGAACTCAAGCGCAGGCTTGGGCAGATAGGTATATACCGTTTGCACCTCCTGCAGCAGGGCAATCAGGCCCTCTTTTTTCCCCTTATATTTGGCTACGACATTTTCTATTAAATGGAGGTCAATCGCGCCGTCAATGGGGACTTCATTTGGTCTTATAATTCTTTTTATTCTCATCTGTAGATATTTATATTAATCTGCCACCTTTTGGGGAGGTGGCAGATTAAATAGTTATTAAACATAGTGAACGGTTAGTTATTCGTTCTCACTACTTCTATCAACATAGTGTGTATGAAGAAGTTCATGCGATTTGTGTCCGCACGGTTTACCAAGGAAATCTTTATAAACCGCGGCAATAGACGGATTGAGGTGCGATTGGCGCAACACCTTGCTCTCATCCTCGCTGTACAACGCTTTCAGGCGCTTTGTTCTTACATCGGGATCTTCACTGCGGGGTTGTCCGCCGCCGCAGATACAGCCGCTGGGGCATCCCATTACCTCTATAAAATGGTAAGGGGATGTGCCTGCCATAATCTGATCCATCAGAATCTTAGCGCCGGCCAGACCGCTGGTAACAGCCACTTTAACCTCAAAGCCTTCAAACATTTTGTAGTCGGGAAGCACATTCTCAAGTTTTAAAGTCGCCTCTTTGATTTGGTCAAGTCCCACAATGGGGGCTACGTGCAAACCTTCAAAGGGCAACTCCCTGCCGGTGATGATGACGTAAACGGTTCTGATTGCAGCTTCCATTACGCCGCCGGTTACGCCAAAGATGTCGGCTGCACCGGTCGATTGTCCCAGCGGATCGTCAAATTGTTCCTCTTTCAAACTGCGGAAATCGATGCCGGCTTGTTTGATCATCTGCCCCAACTCGCGGGTGGTCAGCACAGCGTCCACGTTGGGAACGCCATTATTCACCATTTCTTCACGACCTGCTTCAAACTTCTTTGCCGTACAGGGCATAATAGATACCGTGTACATTTTTTCGGGAGCTACGTCAATTGATTCGGCATAATAACTCTTTGCCAATGCGCCCAACATCATGTGGGGCGATTTGCAGGAAGAGAGGTTGGGGATGAGTTGCGGAAAGTACGACTCAATGTACTTGATCCAGCCGGGGGAGCAACTGGAGACCAACGGAAGTACCGCCTTTTTACCGGAGAGCGCATCTATCGCTCTGTGTAGAAACTCAGTACCCTCTTCCATAATGGTCAAGTCGGCTGCCCAGTTGGTGTCAAACACATCATCCACGCCAAGGGCGCGCATGGCGGCTGCCATTTGTCCGGTCACCGATGTGCCTACGGGGTAGCCAAACATCTCGCCCAATGCTACGCGCACTGCGGGAGCAGGTTGCATCACCACCCTGATTTCGGGATTGTTGATCGCTTCCCAAACCCGTTCAATGTGGTCGGTCTCTTTAAGAGCGCCTACGGGGCATACTACGGTACACTGTCCGCAGAATGCACATTTGGCGCTGTTAATGGGCCGATCCATGGCCGGAGCAATCACTGAGTCAAAACCGCGGTTTTGGGCGTCGAGGATTCCAATCCCCTGTATGCCTTTACAAGCGGTGACGCAGCGACGGCAAAAGATACATTTTGAAAGGTCGCGCGTGATCGATGGAGAGATGTCCAACTGTTCGCGGGCGCTACCGGTATCAAAACGATTTTCGCCAACCCCCAAAATGTCGCCCAACTTCTGTAGTTCGCAAGATTGATTGCGCACACAGCTCAGACAGTTTTTGGAGTGGTCGGAGAGCATCAATTCATACAACACTTTACGTGTTTTTTGCACTTTTTTGGAGTTGGTGTGCACCACCATTCCCTCCCTCACTTCTGCCATACAGGCAATTTGAAGCGTACGGGCGCCTTCGACCTCTACCGAACAGATCCGGCAGGAGCCAAATTTGTGAACCCCCTCCATGTAACATAACGAAGGGATAATGATTCCATTTTGTTTGGCAGCTTCAAGGATCGTAGATCCGGGGGCTGCGCTGATTTTCTTATTGTTGATTGTTAATTGTATCATAATTACCTCCTTTCGCAATGTAAGCAACGCATGGATTCTGCGATGGCATTAATTTTATGGAAACCTAAAACAACTTCGGCAAACGACTCTTTCCGCACTTCCGCAGACAACATCTCCATTTCGAATTGCGGATGCGCAACCACTTCGTCGTCGTCATAAACCTTGGGAAGGTCGATGGGCGCTCCTTTGTTCAACTTGCCGTTTCCGCCAAGGTAGACGTCAATTGAAGAGGCGGCTTTTTTACCGTCGGCAATGGCGCGAATCACATCTTCGGGCCCCCTCACTACGTCGCCTCCTGCAAATACGCCCTCCATGGTACACATTTGCGTTTCGGGATCGACAATAAAGGTACCCCATTTGGTTACGCCGATTTCGTCTTTGCCGATAAAGGGTAAGTCTGCATATTGACTTACTGCAGGAATCACATAATCAACATCTAAAACAAAGTTAGAACCTTTGATTTCAACCGATTTTCTTCTTCCAGAAGCGTCAAATTCACCCAATGACATCTTCACACACTCGATACCAATCACCTTGTTGTCTTTTCCGATGAATTTTACCGGCGCTGTCAACTCCATGATCTCTACGCCCTCTTCGATTGCTTCGTGTACCTCTTCTATATAAGCAGGCATCGCATCTTGAGTTCTTCTGTAGACCACAATCACGCGGTCGGCGCCAATACGGAGGGCAGAGCGTGCAGAGTCAACGGCAGTGTTTCCGCCACCGATCACGGCGACTGTTCCGTGTAGCTTCATGTCGTCACGTAAATTAGTATCTTTTAAGAAATTAATTCCGTGCATCACGCCACGCAGGTTTTCACCTTCAATATTTACTTTGGCAGGATATTGTGTTCCGGTAGCCACATAGATGGCGTCGTAACCTTCGCGCAGATGTCTAAAGTTTACGTCTTTACCAACTTCTTTATTCAGATAGATATTGACGCCTGCCTGCTTGATGAGTTCAATCTCGTGTTGCAGAATGGCTTCAGGCAAGCGGTATTCGGGAATTCCAAATGCCAATACACCTCCGGCCACTTTTTCAGATTCAAACACATCTACATCGTAACCAATGTTCACCAAGTAGTATGCGCACGTCAGACCAGACGCGCCGGCTCCGACAACAGCAATGCGTTTTCCTTTTTTGGCAAAGGTCAACTGCATCTTGTACGGGAGCTCATTTTTGAACGCATAGTCGGCGGCAAAGCGCTTGAGGTCACGAATGGCTACAGGCTCATCCACCGTACCGCGGCGGCATTTACGCTCGCAGGGGCGGGTACAGATTCTGCCGCAAACGGCGGGGAATGGATTTTCCTGCATCACCAAATTGTAAGCATCTTGGAATCGACCTGCTGAAATGAGTGAAATATAGCCCGGTACGTTTACGTTGGCGGGACAGGTGTTCTCGCAGGGAGAGGTGAACATCGATCCGCAAACGCCTGCTCTACAATATTTTTTATTGATATGCTCCTCAAACTCTTCTCTAAAGAAGCGAATGGTAGAGAGGATCGGGTTGGGGGCAGTTTGTCCCAGACCGCACATGGCCGACTCCTGAATGGCTTCGCCGATTTCGATCAAAAGTTCAATATCTCCCTGACGTCCTTTACCCTCTGTAATGTGTTCAAGGATCTCCAACATCCGCTTGGTACCCACGCGACAGGCAACGCACTTACCGCACGATTCGTCGCGAATAAAGTCCATAAAGAAGCGGGCGGTGTCGACCATACAGGTGTCCTCGTTCATCACGATCAATCCGCCTGAGCCCATAATGGCGCCCATTTTGTTGAGTGCATCGTAATCTGCAGGCACATTGAGGTTCTCCTTGGTAATACAACCGCCTGAGGGGCCTCCGATTTGGGCCGCTTTAAAATCTTTTTTGTTGGGAATACCACCGCCAATGTTATAGATAATTGATCCTATGGTGGTGCCAATCGGAACCTCAATAATACCGGTATTGACCACGTCGCCGGCAAGGGCAAATACCTTGGTGCCGGTTGCCTCTTTTAGTCCAAAGCCTGCGTACCATGCACCGCCGTTACGGATGATTTTTGGCAGGTTGGCTAAGGTCTCCACGTTGTTGATGATGGTGGGGAATCCAAAGAGACCTTTTTGGAAGGGGAAGGGCGGTTTTTGTTTGGGTTCGCCGCGCTTGCCTTCAATAGAGGCCAACAGAGCAGTTTCTTCTCCGCACACAAATGCGCCTGCCCCGATTCTGATTTCGAGGTCAAAGTGGTAGTCGGTGCCAAAGAGCTTCTTGCCTAAGAAGCCGTATTCGCGCGCTTGGTCCAATGCCACTTTTAGGCGTTCGATGGCGATGGGATACTCTGCGCGGATATATACGTATCCTTGTTGTGCGCCAATGGCGTAAGCCGACAGTATCATTCCTTCGATTAAGCAATGCGGGTCGCCTTCGATTACGCTGCGGTCCATAAATGCACCCGGATCGCCCTCGTCTGCGTTACACACCATGTATTTGGTATTGTTCTTTTGGGAAAATCCCGCGCGAAGTTTGGTGCCTGTGGGGAAACCCGCGCCGCCGCGACCGCGTAGACCCGAAGCTTCCACCTCTTTAACGACCTCTTCTTGCGTCATTCCGGTAATGGCCTTGGCTGCGGCCAAATATCCGTCGTGGGCAATGTAGTCTTTAATGTCGGTATAGTCGATGATGCCGCATAAGTCCAAAACGATCTTCACTTGTGACTTAAAGAATTCAATATCGTCTATTTTTGGAATATACTTTAGCAACGTTTTGTCGTAGAACGTATACTCTTCAATCGGTTTGTTATTTACCAAGTGACTTTTAACGATCTCTTTGGCTTTCTCCGGATTTAGATCGGTATAGAAAGTTCTGTCGGGGAGCATCAGCATCACGGGCCCTAAGGCGCAGATGCCCATACAACCGGTTTGGTATACCCTTACATCTTTTGCAATACCCTGCTCCTTAAGCTCCTCGTTAATGGCATTTTCTACGTCGGCACAATTGGATGATACACAACCTGTACCGCCGCACACCAATATCTGGTATTTATATTTGTCGCGGTTTTTAAGAAACTCGTTCTTAATCCCCTCTAATTGAGCAATTGTTTTAATTGTCTTTCCCATAATAATTCCTCCTAATATTTAGACAAAAGAGATTCTAACTTGTTCGGATTGACGGCTTTGAAAACCGTGTCATCTACCATCAGCGCGGGCGCCAACCCACATGCACCTATACAGCGCGCTACACTTAAAGTGAACTTGCCGTCTTCGGTGGTGTTGGTCACACTCACGTTAAGATGTTTTTGGATCCCATCCACCAGTTTCTTTCCGCCGCGAACATAGCAGGCAGTTCCCATACATACCAATATCGTATGTTTTCCTTTGGGTTTGGTGGAGAAAAAAGAGTAAAAGGTCACTACTCCCGATACTTCGGATACGGACAAACTTGTTTTATCCGCAATGAATTTTTGGACCTCGTAGGGCAGGTACCCATAGATACCCTGAGCGGCATGCAAAATCATGATCAGATTACTGGGCTTTGCCTCATATTTGGCAATAACCGCAGCAATTAGCTCCAATTTTTGTGCGTGATCCTCAGGTAATTTGTAAAGCATTTGTTTTGTTTGGCTCATGTTTACCTTCTGAATTTTGATTAGTATTGTTAATTAGATATTATAAGAAAAATATTCGGCGAAGATAAGAAATTATAAGATATTTAAAGAGCGCAAGTAAGAAATTATTAACATTTTTTGAATAAAACATGTATCGTTGTGATTATAAATCGAGAAAAAGATGTAGCTTTACGCCCTAAATTGCATTGGTAAATAGATGATCAAAAAATACCATACAGAAGTCGGTCACTTTCAAATCAACCACGAAAGAGAGAGAATATGTGGCGACGTATTCCTCTCTAAGAGGATTCCCGAGGAGAATCGGGTGCTGTGCGTGTTGTCGGACGGCATGGGGCATGGGGTGCGGGCCAATGTGCTGGCGACGCTTACGGCCACCATTTCGCTCAATTTTTCGATTGAGCACAAAGACCCTAACGCGCTTGCAAGCATTATTATGAAAGCGTTGCCTGTTTGCAGCGAAAGAAAGATCAGCTACGCTACCTATACCATCATAGATATTTCTATTGAAACAGATGCCGTATCTATTTTGGAGTATGACAATCCCCAAACATTGATTCTGAGAGGAAATCGAATTTATGAGCCGGAGTGGACACATGTAAAATATAAGGGAGACGTCAACGATAAACGGATTATGAATTTGAAGAAGTGCTCTTTTACGCCCCAGATAGAAGATAGAATTATCTTTTGTTCCGATGGAATCACCCAGTCGGGATTGGGGACGGATGAAGGGGTTACCATGGGTTGGGGAAGGAATAATTTAATCAAATTCACGCGGGAAATGATTGAGGCGACGCCGTACATTTCTGCGACCGATCTTGCCGAAAGGGTGGTCAAACGAGCCGCCGCCAATGACCTCTACGCGCCCAAAGATGACCTTACCTGCGGCGTGGTCTATTTTAGAAAAGCGAGAAAGACGATCTTGTGTACAGGCCCTCCTTTCAATCCTGAAAAGGACAACGAGTTTGCATCCATTTTAAGGAGCTTCAACGGAAAAAAGATTGTGAGCGGAGCCACCACCACAGAAATTATTGCAAGAGAGCTTAAAAGGACTGTTAAAGATGAAGAGAGAACTGACCTTACCCTGCCTCCAAGTTCAAAAATGGACGGGATCGATTTGGTTACGGAAGGGGTATTGACATTGAGTAAGGTTACCTATCTATTAAACAGCATTCACCACACTTCCAAAATGCACTTTGGAAAAGGCCCCGCCGATCAAATCTGCAAACTGTTGTTGGACACAGATGAAATCTATCTTTTGGTGGGAACAAAAATCAATGAGACCAACCATGATCCCTCTTTGCCGGTAGAGCTTGAAATTCGCAAAAACCTGATTCAGCGATTAACAAAGGTTTTGTCGGAAAAATATATGAAAGAAGTTACGATTCAATACATGTAATATGTTGGAACAAGTTATTCGATTAGAAAAAAGCCAGTGCAAGGCGTGCTATTCATGCATCAGGGCGTGCCCTGTGAAAGCGATTCATGTTCAGGGAAACAGTGTATTTCCCTATATTGAAGAGAATAAATGCATTCTATGCGGCACCTGTATTGGTATATGCGCCTACAACGCCATTACCTATTTTGACTCTAGAAAGAGTGTCAAGCAACTATTAAACTCCAATGAGAAGGTTGTAGCGATTTGCGCCCCTTCCATCGCCGGAGAGTTTGACGATATTACTGATTACAGAAAATTTGTAAAAATGATCCGCCTACTCGGTTTTTCGTATGTAACAGAGATGGCATTTGGCGTGGATGTCATTGCCGGAAAATACAGAAAACTCACGCACGATGAGTTTAAAGGGAGGTACTATATCACAAGCTGCTGCCCATCCATTGTTGCCCTGATTGAAAAATTCTACCCTGAGCTGATTGCAAATTTAATACCCTTTGTTTCTCCCATAGCTGCCTGCGCCATAGTGGCCAGAAAAGTGTATGGAAACGACCTAAAAGTTGTCCACATCACTCCCTGCGTAGCGGCAAAAAAAGAGGTGGGCAGAAATACCGGTTTGGCAAAAGTAAATGAGGTACTGACATTTAAAGAGTTACGACAATTGTTTGAGGAGTTTAAAATCAGCGAAACCTTTAGCGAGTATTCCGATTTTGATGAGCCTTTGGGATATAAGGGAAGTATGTACCCTATTTCTCAAGGATTTTTGGAGGCAACAGGATTAGACATAAGCCTTTTAAAAGAGAATTCCATCACGGCTGATGGCAAAAGCTCTGTTCATGCCGTAAAACAGTTTTGTGAGCACTATAATGCCATCAAACACAATTTTAACATCTTTTTCTGCGAGGGGTGCATTATGGGGCCAGGCACCTCTGAGGGCGGAGAAAAATTTAAACGCTATGCACTTGTTAAAGATTATATTAATAGACGCTTAGCAAATTTTGATGTTAAAAAATGGCAAAGCCAAATGGATGCTCATTCCCATTACAATGAGCTTAATGCCATTTTTGTAAATAAAAAATACGAGCTTCCCCCGCCGGGTGAACTGGAAGTAAAAATTGCGCTCAACCGTATTACCAAGCGAAACAACAACAAAGAGGTGAACTGCGGCGCTTGTGGGTTTGACACATGCTTAGGCTTGGCGTGCGCCATTGCCAAACAAATTGCTACGCTCGAGATGTGTGTAACCAACGCCCAAATCAACAACAGGGAAACATCACATGTGTCAAAAAAGCTGAACGAAGAGTTGGATATGGTCAGAAGCGAATTAGACGTGACCAAAGCAGCGCTTGATGAGACGCAAATGCTATTGTATGCAAAAAACGAAGCGTTATCGATTTTTATCAGGGGGCTTCATGCCGGAATTGTTTTTTGTGATGAAAACCTCAAAATTGTTGAATCCAACCTCGCATTTATCGAGATATTGGGAGAGGATGTAAAAGAGATACATGATGTGATTCCTTATCTGATTGGAGCCGACATCAAAACGTTGTTACCCCCTACCCTCATCACCCAGATTCAATTCATTTTAAACCACGATGAAACGCAAATCAATAAGGATGTGGAAATAGAGGAAAAATGGGTCAATGTATCCATTTTTCAACTGATTCAAAACAAATTGGCAGGCGTAGTGTTTAGAAACCTGCATTCAGAAGAGGAGCGCCCAGAAGAGATCATTCACCGCGTAACCGAAGTGATCGAAGAGAACCTGAGGCAAGTGCAGCAAATCGGATTTATCCTTGGAGAAGGGGCAGCCAAGACCGAGAAGATGCTCAACTCAATCATCAAGTCTTACAAGTAATTAGAATCCAAAATCGTCTACATTAATCTGTTCCTGCTTCTCAAGCACAGGAGGGAGGGCTGTGCCGTGTACCACCTGTGCCTGTACCGCAATCGCTTTGGGTGAGGTGGGGCAGATAAATTCGCATGCCCCGCACCCAATACAGTGTTCCTCATCCACTTGTGGCCTGCGTAACCCGCTATCGCCCCAAGGTAACATGTACACCGCCTTGGTGGGACAATGCTCATCACATGCGCCGCAATCAGTCCGATCCTTGGTGACTACGCAGTAGCGGGGAATGAATCTCGCCTTGCCTATCTGAATCAGCTTTTTCTCCTCCAATGCGGTGCGTTCAATAGCTAAAGTGGGGCACACTTCGCTGCAACGGTTGCAATCAAAACTGCAAAAACCACGGTCAAAGGAGATGGCCGGTAACATCCAACCGTCAAGGCCGTAGCCTGTAGCGGTGGGTTTAATGATGCGCATAGGGCAAGCTGCTACACAAGCCTGACATGCGGTGCAATATTTCTTCAGGTGCTCATGGCTGCGTGCACCGGGAGGAGCAATGGTGTTTTTATCGGACGAAGCGGTCAGCGACGTTCCGCCTGACGCTCTGTACATAGCAGCGGCTCCGGTCAATCCTCCCACAGAGGCAAGAAAAAATCTGCGGCCTTTGCTCAAAGCAGCCTCAGTTTGTTTTGGTTGCTTCTTCCAGCTATTGACAAAACTGATTGCATCCTGCTTGCAGGCCAAAGTGCAATTAAAGCACACAACGCATCGGCTGTAGTCGATTTGCTGCTCTTTGCCATTGATACACTCTGCCTTACATTTTTTACTACACACATTACAATGGTTGCAGGCCTCTCTGTTGATCGCAAATTTAAAAAAAGAAAAAGGGGAAATCAATCCAAGAAAAGAGCCCACAGGGCAAATGGTGTTGCACAAAAGTCGTCCTCTTAAAAAACTGATTCCCACTATTATCAACAAAATAGCCATTGCAAGAATGTACATCCAATTTGATGCAGGAATAAAGCGTATCAGGTAGAGGGTATTTGGTGCAATGTTAGAGGCTATATTGTTAAGCCACAATACTACAGGCCCAAAAAGGTGTACTGCAATCCGTCCAAAGTTGCTGTAGGGATCAAGCGCCAGCAGCGGAAGTGTAAATCCCAGTAACCAACAGATGGCTACAAACGCCAAAATAGTATACCTGACAAGGTGTTGCGGCTTCCTGTAACGGAATTTTTTTCTAATAAACAGATCTTGTAAGGTTCCCACAGGACAGAGCAGAGAGCAATAGAGCCGGCCAAAAAGCAGTGTGAGGAGCAGTAATGCAATGCACGCCCAAAACGTACCTGCAAAAAGCCCCAAAAGAGCAGGTACAAATTGAAGTTTGAGCAACGGCGCCAAAAAGTGTGTTGCCTTTATCCATACCGAAGCAAAGCAAAAAGCGATACCCGCAAAGACGAGCAGCGATAATACTACCCTACTGCGCTTAAGAATTTTATATAACAACATAAGAAACTACATCCTGATCCTTTCTATCTTGAGGCCGGATAGATTGGTGGTACCCAACTCCATCTTCTCTCCAACAACTATGTGTGAAGCGTCGGCTATAGTCATTGGTTTAAACTGGTTAAAGAAATTTACAGCAGCCGTATCAACCGCTACAATATCCTGAGAGATAAAGAGCGCCTTGCCCATTTGTACATCTTCTATACTTTTGCCTTTGGGGCCGTTTTGCGTCATGATGCGGTAGGCATCCACAATATTGAGCGTCGGACGCTTGGCGTATGTGGCCAGGTCGGCAATGCACTGTTGCAGGTCATTGGCGTGCATATATCTACGATCCCAGTTGATTCCCATATAGTTCTTCATGGCTATCGTCATTTTGGCGCCTCCATGGTTCTTTAAAATGGGAACGTTTATCCACACGTCGCAATCCAAAATCGATTCATGGATCTTGGTACTTTTTAGACGCACCGCCTTGGGGAGCAACACCTCTCTGTAATAACGCTCCTCATGGGCAAAAGCAACTTTGGCGCCTGCGGCCTTGGCTGCAGCTTCTATGCCCGAATTTTTGTAGCACGCCTGCCACTCGTCGCAAGTATTGTCAAATACGACCACTTCCGAGGCGCCCGCCTTAAAACAATCCCTTACAATGGCGCCCACCAAATCGGGATTGGTGTTGGCAGCCTCTTCCGGTGTTTTGTCCCACCCTATATTGGGTTTGACCACCACTTTTTGTCCCCTTTTTACATATTTTCCCATGCCGCCCATGGCCTCCATGGCCCTGGTGTACATTTCAACCGGTTCTCCCCCCATCACCGCCACAAGGTCACAAGCGTCCTCCTGTTTTTTATTATTAGCAAATAACTTAGTGTGATGCAATTGAATAGATCCGGCTATTGCGCCGACTACAGCTGTCTTTAAAAAATTTCTTCGTTTCATTTTTTCTGTTTATTTTATTTGACTCGATAATATGCCAAAGGTATAATTTTTTTTTATATAAATCGAATCTATAATTTCTATTAATTGAGATATTCTACAAATAAATTGTATATTTGCACCATGATTAAGCTATTAAAAAGAGTATATTACTTTTATTTAGAGGGTTTTAAAAGTATGACCATTGGAAAAACACTCTGGCTTGTTATTGCCATTAAACTCTCAATTATGTTTTTCATTTTAAAACCTCTCTTTTTTAAAAATGAATTATCAAAATTTCAAACACCTCAGGAAAAAAGTAAACACGTTATAGAACAAATCACACAAAAAACAGAATTATGAATACATTACTAACAGCACTTGTAGACTGGTCACGACTGCAGTTTGCACTTACAGCTATGTGCCATTGGATCTTTGTGCCTTTAACCCTTGGGCTTGGGGTCATGATTGCGATTATGGAGACCATCTACGTCCGTACCGGAAACGACTTCTGGAAACGAACCGTCAAATTTTGGATGAGGATTTTTGGCGTCAACTTTGCCTTTGGGGTGGCCACCGGCCTTATCCTTGAATTTCAATTTGGCACCAATTGGAGCAACTACTCCTGGTTTGTGGGAGACATCTTTGGCGCCCCATTGGCCATCGAGGGAATTTTGGCCTTCTTTATGGAAGCCACTTTTATTGCCGTCATGTTCTTTGGATGGAACAAAGTGAGCAAAAAATTCCACCTGCTCTCTACATGGTTGGTTGCCTTATCGGTAAACCTGTCGGCACTCTGGATATTGGTGGCCAACGCCTGGATGCAATATCCGGCGGGGATGTACTTTAACCCCGATACGGCACGTAATGAGATGATTGACTTTTGGGCGGTCATTTTCTCGCCTGTGGCAATCAATAAATTCACACACACCGTATTGTCGGGCTTTACCCTTGCCGCCGTATTTGTGGTTGGCGTAAGCGCCTGGTTCCTGTTAAAAAAGAGGGAAGTTGCGTTTGCAATGAAGAGCACAAAACTCGCCGCCATCTTTGGATTGGTCAGCGCAATCCTTTTGGCGATCACCGGGGACGGATCGGCTGTACAGGTGGCCCAAAAGCAGCCTATGAAGTTGGCTGCCATGGAGGGGCTTTACGAGGGTGGCAATGGAGTCAAAATCTCTGCCATCGGCATACTTAAACCGGGCAAGCAGCCGTTAGACGGGAAAGATGCGATGCTTTTTGACATCTCCATTCCCAAGGGTTTGTCATTCTTAGCTTATGGTGATCTAAACGCATACGTAGCAGGTATTGACGATATCATTAAAGGTGATTATCATTACATTGACCGTAAGGGAGAAAAAAAGCAGGGAATCCCGATGACCGAGCGAATGGAAAGAGGACGACTGGCAATTGATGCATTAAAGAGCTATCAGGATGCAAAAGAGCGCTCCAATGCCGCAGCCATGCAAGAGGCCAAAGTGATCTTGGAGGAGAACTTTGACCATTTTGGTTATGGTTACCTGAAAAACCCCAAAGAAGCGGTGCCTCCAGTACCCCTCACTTTCTATACCTTCCATATTATGATACTGCTTGGTGGGTTCTTTATCATCCTTCTGCTTTTGTCCTGGTGGTGGAGCCGTGGAGGCTCTCTTGAGAAACGCAGGTGGTTTTTGCACCTCTCTCTTTGGAGTATTGCCTTGGCCTACATTGCGTCGCAGTGTGGCTGGATTGTGGCGGAAGTGGGACGTCAGCCGTGGACCATTCAAGATTTGTTGCCGGTGTCGGCAGCCGTATCGGGGGTTAAGGCGGGTACGGTACAAACTACCTTCTTTATCTTCCTGACCATGTTCATTGTCCTTCTGATCGCCGAGGTTGGTATTATGCTCAGACAAATAAAAAAAGGCCCCGAATCATCACAATAAAAAAAATCGATTATGGATATCTCTATATTACAACACTATTGGTGGGCGTTGGTATCGCTTTTAGGCGCCCTGCTTGTCTTTCTGCTCTTTGTACAAGGCGGGCAAACGCTTCTCTTTTTCACCGCTAAGACAGAACAACAAAAAAATGCGATTATTAACCTTTTGGGCCATAAGTGGGGATTGACCTTTACCACATTGGTCACCTTTGGAGGCGCTATTTTTGCCTCTTTTCCGCTCTACTACTCCACCAGTTTTGGCGGAGCGTACTGGCTCTGGATAACAGTCTTATTACTGTTTGTTATTCAAGCGGTTTCTTACGAATTTCGTGATAAGGCGGGCAACTTGCTGGGACAAACAACGTATGACACTTTTCTCTTTTTAAATGGATTACTCGGTACCGTGATGTTAGGTGTGGCGGTGGGTACTTTCTTTACCGGAGGAGCTTTTATCGTCAATAAGATGGCGCTGACACAACTCAACGCTCCCGTTATATCGCAATGGACCAACGGATGGCATGGATTGGATGCACTTGGCCATCCCTTTAACATCCTGATGGGCGCGGGCGTCTACTTAGCTGCATCTACCCTGGCGCTTCTCTTTGTGATTAAATGGGCCGATAATAGTGAACTTAAAGCAAAAGCTAAAAAACAGGTGGCCATTGTGGGGCCGATATTTACATTGGGGTTTGTGGCCCTGCTGGCCTACCTGTTTTGCTTAACCGGCTTTAAAGCCGATCCCACGACAGGCATCCTGACGGCCGTACCTCACAAATACCTCCACAACATGATCGAGCTATTGTGGCCCGCTGTTATTCTGCTTATGGGAGTTGTTTTGGTCCTCCTTGGTTTAAGTTCGCAGGTATTTTGCAAAGGAAAATACAGCTTTTGGCTCACATCTGCAGGTGTTGTGTTGGCGGTGTTCCCTATCCTCCTCTGTGCAGCCTTTAACAATACAGCCTATTTTGCCTCCACAGTGGACATGCAAAGCTCATTGACGCTGCAAAACAGCTCATCCAGCTACTTTACCCTCAAAGTAATGGCATACGTATCACTCCTGATTCCCTTTGTATTGGCCTATATTGCCTACGTGTGGCATGTATTGACCAATCGCCCCGAGAAGGAGGGGGGATATTAAGGTAAAAACTCTATATTGTCAATCCAGATCATGGAGCGCGTGCCAAGGGTCAAACTCAGTACAAGCCCTTCACGACCCAAGTTGGGTTGACGGTCAACAAACACATCCACAGTATAGCGCTTCCATTCTGAGCTGTCAATCTTCACTTTGGTATCTAACAACCTGCGTCCGCGGTGCCTGAGGTTGACGCTCAGAATGGGGTGTTCTGCTTTTACTTTTTCGACCTGTACCTTTCCTTTTTGGTCCACATAGTGCTTTTGTAACGGGAACTCTCCTTTATCACCGGCCTTGGCGTAGAATGAAATGGTATAGGTACGCGCCGAATCGACGATCATAGGAAAGTGCTCGAGGGTCACCCCTTCGCCCGTTTTATGTGTAATGAGTCTGAGCGAATGTTCTCCGGTGTAAGCGGTTCTTGAATCGATAAAGTAGGTGGAGCCTCTCCCCTTGCCTACTTGTGCATAGACGCCGTTAGGAACGCCTACAGACGTATTCATCTCAAAGTCGGGGTCTACCACTACGTTTTGCGGGTTTACCACAGGTAAAAACTTAGGGTCGGCTTCTAACTTGTACACTTTGGTGTCAAACCCCAACATCTTATCCATGATGATTCCGTTGAAAACACTTTGTTGCCGGTTTTCAAAAGGAACTTTGACTTCACCCGTAAAGTGCCATCCATCAATTACAATGGTTACGTCTTTGGGTTTGTTTTCTTTGTTTACGGCTGCTATCATTAGATTTTCTCCACGCTTCCAGGCGCGTACATCTACCATGGTGTCGTTGGCAAACGCTTTGGGGGCAAACTCACCGGAGAGGATATAGGGCGTCATTTCGGCAAATTCCAAGGCCATGGCGCCCGCTTCTGCCCAAGCGGTGGTAGATTTTGGAAAACCGTTTTGTCCGTGGCGAATAAAGTATTGAAATCCGGTGGTTCCATGCACGAGACCCATGTAGGTGGCAGCACGCATTTCGCCTCTGGTCGGCTCCCTTGTCCACCACTCATTGCCGCCAAATGCCTGAGGAACCAACCACACTCCCTTCTTTAGGAACACCGCATCGGACATCGCTTTTTGGAAACGCGATACGTTGGCCACCGGGTGGCGGGGAACGGGATAGAGGTCGCCCATGGCAATGTCGTAGCAGTCTATAAATTTAGTCTCTGAACCGTAGTACATAAAGACCATCGAAACGGGGTGATAGGGATCAATGCTTTTGATCATGTTGTAGAGGCGGATCAAGCTTTCGGGAGTGGTGCCACGTCCATCGGGTTCATCACCAAGGTACCAGCTTAGCAATGCGGGGTGATCTTTAAATGTTTCGATCTCTTTGCGGAACATCTCATCACGTTCAGCCGGATTTTGGCTTCGATCAAAGCCAGTGCCGCCGGTGGCAACGCTCAGAAGGTTGTAGTTGACTTTCATACCCAGTTCAGCTGCCCTGTCCATGTAAACCTTTCGCATGGTTATGTCGGTTCTGGGGATGTTTTGGTAGGGGGAGATCATGTTAAAACCACGCACCACCTCCTCTTCCTGAATCATCGGCTGAACGGGAGAATAACAGAAAAATCCCATAGGAATCAACCCCATGCCACGGGTAACCACTCCTCCGGTTTTGCGGTCGACTTGAACGGCGTTAAATTTATAGGGACGTTTTGTCAACTTTACAGTACCCGCTGTGTCTAATCCGGGCGCTTGAATAGCGTATTCAAAAGAGGTGACGCCATGCGGCAGGTTTGTAATGTCTACGGGAATGGTAACGATCTCCTCTTTGTCGGGGATGGCCTGAAACAGAACTAAATTTGTGAAATTTTGGCCGGTGAGGGTTATTTGAGCGGTCTCAAAAGGCTTCAAGTCCGGAAGAGAAACCAAAAGTTCTGCCTCAAGTTCCGTCATATAGTAGTCCAACCTAAAATTGATACGCACATTTTGAGGAGTGGCGTTTGCCGAAATAAATACGGCTAACAGGATAAGAAGGAGAAGTTTTTTCATTTTGGTACCGTTTTATTTTTGGGTTAAATCTTTAATTCTCAAATTACGAAACGCAACCCATGAACCGTGTCCCAAAAAAGCGATGTGCCCGCTTTTATTGGATAGGCCCGGATGCGGATACCCGTCAATGGTTTGGGTAAAGTTATGGCTTGCCTCGGCAATATCGCCGTCCAAAATCACCGTACCGTTAAGCGTCACCTTGATGTGGTTACCGTTGGCAACTATCTCCTCTGTGTTCCACTCTCCCAAAGGTTTAAGATAACCTCGTTTGGCCGCGATCACTCCGTACACAGAGCCGTGGTACTGCCAATCGTAGAGGTCTTTATAAACAGAAGCCTCGTTGTCGAGCACCTGTATCTCCATACCTAAATAGGCAGCATCACCTTCAAGAGGCGTACGGATGCCGATTCCGTTGTTGGCAGCAGGGGTCAGCAGAAAATCGAAACGTAAGATAAAGTCTGAGTACTCTTTTTCGGTATAGAGGTTGCCATAACCGCCATGGGCCGGGTCGCACACAATGGCGCCGTCAAGCGGGATATAGTCCCTGAGGTTGCCTATCCAACCCGACATATCAATACCGTTAAAAATGGGAACAAAGCCCTGTGCCTTTTCTTCTTCCGATACCTGATACGGCTCCGGACGTTGAATCTCGCGGACATAGATGTTGCGGAACTCTACCCTGTCGGTATGCGCTTGCAACTCAATGGCGCCCCGTTCAAAGATGGGCAAAGAGCGATCCCAGTAGTTTTCGAGCGTGACGTTATCAGTGACCAATTGTCCGTTTAGGTAAATCGTCACTTTTTCTCCAAGCATTTTAATATAGAATGAGTTCCACTCGTTGATGGGATTGTCGGCCACCAATAACGGATCTTTGGGATGCCTTCTGTTGTTGTAGAGTCCGCCCGATCCCACCTGCGCCCCCACATTGGTCATGGCGTTGTCCCATATTTGCACTTGTGGAGAGCCGCGCAGGTAGATCCCGGTATCGCCTCTTTTGTCGATCCGCCAATCGACATAGAGTTCAAAGTCGCCGTAATCTTCTTCTGAGCAAAGATTGTCGTAGCCGGGGCCATCAAACACGAGAATGCCATTGTGAACGCTCCAGTCACGGCGCATGATCTCGTCTGCTTTGGTC
>WQYK01000020.1 GCA_009781275.1 Bacteroidales bacterium
TTGGCCCGCACCGTTGACCGTCTGGGCAAAGGCATCCGTACCGGCGCACGGGATGCCATGCTCTCAGACGAGGCGACACCCCAAACCAAAGGCAGGGTGTTTGGTCTGCATCGGGGAATGGATACTTTGGGCGCGGTGGTTGGCCCTCTGTTGGCCCTTCTTTTTCTCTACTTCTACCCGGGTCAGTACAAAATCCTCTTTTTGCTGGCCTTTATTCCCGGTGTGGTGGCGGTTGTCGCCACCTTGTTGATTAAGGATAAACAGATCAAAGAGAGACCAATCGTCCACAAACGTACCTCTCTTTTCTCCTTTCTAAAGTACTGGAAAACCAGCCCTGTGGTCTACCGAAAATTGGTGGTTGGCCTTTTGTTCTTTGCCCTCTTTAACAGTTCCGACGTCTTTTTGCTTCTCAAAGCTCGGGAAGCGGGCTTGGACGATACGGCAGTAATCGGTGTATATATCTTCTATAATCTGATATATGCACTCTTTTCTTTTCCCCTTGGCGTCTTGGCCGACAAAATCGGGTTAAAGCGGATTTTAATTGCAGGCCTCTTTTGCTATGCAACGGTCTATTTTGGGATGAGCGTAAGCCATAGCCTCTATGCCGTTGGGGGATTCTTCTTTTTGTACGGCGTCTACGCCGCTGCCACAGAGGGTATCTCCAAAGCATGGATTAGCAACATCACCAACAAACATGACACCGCTACCGCCATTGGAACCTACACCGGTTTTCAGAGCTTGTGCTCCCTGTTGGCCAGTGTAATTACAGGGGTTGTATGGTACAGCTTTGGCGCTACGGCCGCTTTCTTGCTCACGGGCGGCGCTGCCGTAGTGGTTGCGGTCTATTTGATGGTGGTGGGGATTGGAGGGAACGATTCAGAAAAAATATGATTACAGAGAGCATCCTATTGCCCCATGTGAACCCACTCAAAATTGCCTTACTCTACTAACAATAGGCACCTTTCTCAAATCGTTAAAACAGCTGCAACAAATAGTACACTCCAACCCCAAAGTATGTCCCAATTGCGTATCCTACAAGGCCGATGGCGATTCCGCTGATCAACACTTTGCGATTTCCCATAGCGCTCACAATGGGCGGAATAAAAGGAGGAGAGCAGGTCATTCCTACTATGGTAACGGAGAACAGGTCGCCCGAAATCTTAAAAATACGGCATAAAATCAGAAGAAAAACAATCAAAAGAACCGTGATTGTTAACACAAAGAGAAGTATATTTAACGCGTTGGAACCAAATAGTGATACGTCAAACTGCGATGCGATGATCACACAGAATATCAATATAAAAAACATTCCTAACTCAAAAGTACGGGGCAAAGTGCGTATTTTTTGATGAAAAGAGGCGAGAATAGCCAATGTGGTGATGGTTAGAATAACAACCAGGTCGTTTAAACCTCCGGTGATGAGAAAAGAGAGACCGGCGCCCACAGCAAGACAGCTAACCGACAGCAAAAACCCGAACATCGTTTTGGGGAATACTTTTTTGGTAAGCATTCCGTCATATTGTTCCACATCTTTTAAAACAGGGTCGTTGGGATCAATGGTGTGGGCCTCATCTTTATAGGGCAATAACCGGCGGAAAAATTTATAACCTCCTGCCGTGATGAATACCAATAATGGGAAAACCATTAACATTTCTGCTGAAAAAGTGAGCAGAATCACACTTTCGTCCACTTTAAAAATGTTTCCCAACGCAAAAAAGTTCATGGCGGCGCCGGTATAAAAACCGGCCATCAGGGACGCCACTTTGTCCACTGTAGGAATTCCGGAATCTTTAAAAATGAAAAACGAAACCAATACGGCAAAGAAAACCGCAACCACTCCTGAGGTAAGAGCAATCATGGTTTTGGGTAACGATTTTGTCCACAATTTGAAATCGGAACTGAATAGTATCAGTGGAATCCCCAAAAGGACTGAAACATCACGCAGCAGTTGCTGAATGTTATTTAAAGATGTTGCTTCGCCTTGGGAAAGGAAATCGGTGAATCCAAACAGAAACGACAACAAAACACCTACCACATAAGCCATGATGACAGTACCTATGCTTTTTGCAATTTTGTATTTGCGAAAAATGGTGATCACTGTAAAAGGGGTAAGCAAAAAAACGAGAATAATAAGAGCGACTTTCATACACAAGATTCTTGAAATGATTATATTTTGTTATTTATATTGACGATAAAAAAGAAAAATTACCTCTGTAAAAATCGCCACTAAAGTATGCAAAAAAAATCAAACAACAGACAAATTGTCTCATTTCTTTTTTTTATCTTTGTGGGCTATGAAAAGGATACTATTACATTTTTTGACTTTTGCAGCCCTTGCCGTGATGATGGCTGCGTTTACCTCCTGCATGGGCAGGGGAGGCAACAAAACGGAAAACCTAACCAATGAAACAGTCAAGATAGAGATCGCTGAAGTTTTCAACGACCCCCACTTTGATATGTACGGCACGTGGATTGGGACGGCGTCTACTTATATCGGGTCATTTGAGTTACCGGAGATTGAGATCTATTTGGATAATACGGTGTCGGAGTCTTCGTATTCTATCTATTTCGGCGGGAGGGTAACCGGAACAGATTCGCTCCAAATCCGTATACATATCGATTCGGGAGGCGGGGATGGTGTGGAGTATATCAATCCTCATGACAAGATGATTACGTATGACCCAGCCACAAAACTTCTTTATCAAGGCGACAGGTCTTACAGAAAGAAAACAGAACGCGAATTTCCTTATGAAGTTATATTCTACGACGATAATTATAATTTTGGCGTTTCCGCTTTATTGACAGTTTTTTGGTCGCCCAACGGGAACAATAAGTTATTCCCACACATCATAGACAGTTTGCATTTTGCTTATGAAGACAAATTGCACTCCCTGGTTTTGGGCATGCCTTCAAAAATATTTGATTCTGACGGAGAACCAAATACCGGTTTGTTATTGGTTGACGACTACAATTATGACGGCCATTACGACATTGCGGTTTTGAGCAACAGAGGTGTATCTAAACCGGTGTATGATTATTACCTGTACAATCCTCGCACGCAAAGTTACCAACGCAGCAAAACATTGACGGGGCAAATGCAAGAGAAGAGTGATGAATATGACGAGGCTGCACTAAAAGCGCTTATTGCCAAACATTCAACCGCAGGAGTAGAAGTGATTGCTGTAAATAGTGCAGATGCATTTGTGAACGCAATCGGCTCCGACAGAGTGATCATATTAAAAGGGGCACCTATTCATCTAGAGGACTTGTTTACAACCGAATTTGAAATATTTGGCGTAAATAATTTGAAAATAATTGGACTTGGAGATACGCCGGTGAACATATTTACCTTGGATGACTATGGGAATGTCATCGTTTTTAAGGATTGCTCCAACATCACCATTGAAAATATTGACGCCGGACACTGGCCCGACAAGGGCTCTTGTTCCGGAGGCGTGTTTCGCATCACCGATTCAAAAAATTTCACAATCAACAACACCATTATGTTTGGAAGCGGCACGGAGGGCATCATGGCTGAGAACGTAACAAACCTTATATGCAACAACTCCATTATAAGAGGTTGTACCTACAGCATCATGACTATATCTACGTGTTCTGATTTTGAGTTTAATGATTGCGATTTTATAAACAATAAAGGATGGGACTTAGTTAACATATGGTATAGTTCAAACGTCACATTTAAAAATTGCACTTTTTCGAATAACCGTAAGAGGTATGACGATACCGACACCGCACTTTTTAATGTGGAAAGTTCCACATCGGTCACTCTAAATGACTGCATCATCAAAAACAATAAGACAGATATTTTGTCCAAAAATGCCAACACAATAGTGTTGAAAAACACAAAACTTGAAAACAATGCATTCTAAAACTCAATTCTATGAAAAAAACAGTATTTAATGGTTTTTGGTGGTTGCTCGTAGTGGGTTTGGCTACTATGGTGTTTGATTCCTGCGCGAATAATCACGATGATCCCTTACGAAAGGATGAAGGCGTCGTGATCAATGGAGTCAAATGGGCAACCCGCAACGTGGACAAACCCGGCACATTTACAGCCAAGCCCGAAGATGCAGGAATGTTTTATCAGTGGAACCGGAGTGTTGCATGGGAGGCCACAGGTGTGGTTATTGGTTGGGATGAAACTGTTCCCAAAGGTGATACATGGGAACAGTCCAACGATCCCAGTCCAGTCGGTTGGCGTTTGCCTACCCATGATGAGTTGATGACACTGCTCGATCAATTCAAAGTGAGCCATGAATGGACCACCCAAAATGGGATTAACGGCCGATTATTTACCGACAAAGCTACCGGGAATACCCTTTTCCTGCCTGCTATCGGGAACCGTAACTGCAGCGATGGTTCGTTGGACAGGGCCGGTTTGGGCGGTCAATACTGGAGCGGAACTTGGGGTAGTAGTAGGAACGCGTACTATATAGGCATTGGAAACACCACCGTTGTTTGGGGCAACAACAGCCGTGCTTTTGGATTTGCTGTTCGTCCGGTAGCAGAAAGCGTTGAAGACAATCAAGAGGCAACGTCCGGAGATGGCGATTTCAGAGATGGTTTAGCCGTTTGGGAAACGGCATCTTCTCAAGAGATAAGAGAGATGTACCCAACATTTGGAAGGGTGTTTGACGACAAAGAGGCTGTAGTGGGCGAAGGTTGCAGCTGGTATTGTGATGGAGGCCCTTACCGCGTTACTGCCTCATCGTATTTGAAATCGCAAAATGCCAACATCACCTATTTTCCGGATAATGCTCACGACTTATCTTTTGAAACCGCTTGGGTCGAGGGGGTAAAAGGACAAGGCATTGGTGAATACCTTACCTACTATTTTAAGCCGACTGCGCCAAGAATTACGGATATCATTATTGCCAACGGTTATGTAAAATCGGAGAAAGCGTATCGCGATAACTCGCGCGTAAAGAGACTCAAACTCTATATTAATGATATACCGGTTGCCATTTTAAATCTGGAAGATGTGCGGCAAGAACAGATCTTTACATTTAAGCCGATTGGAAGACGTTCCGAGAATATTCCATGGAGTGAAGTAGAGAAATTGCCCGATTGGACGCTCAAGTTTGAGATTCTCGAAGTCTACCCGGGCGACCGATATGAAGATACGGCCATTTCCGAAATCTATTTTGACGGACTTGATGTGCACTAATCGAAATATTATAATTTGTATTTCCATGTATAGTAAAATCTATTTGATTCGTTGTTTGGCATTGGTGTTGCCACTCTTATTGATTGCTCCTTTGTCCTACGCACAAACCTATTCCGAGAAAAATCCCTACATCTATTCTGTTGAGGAGGTGGAAAAAGGTGGTTTCATGTTACTGGTAAACAAGGCCTACCGTCTTCCGGAGGGTTATGTACCCAAAGGCTTGCAAAATGCCAATAACCGGGTACGTTGTGAAAAGGAGAACATGTTTCTCAACGAAACAGCGTTGGATTATCTTGAACAAATGTTTATTGCTGCTAAAAAGGAAGGGATTGACCTGATCTTTTTTGATGGATGGCGGGAAGAGGCTTTGCAAAGAAAGTACTATAACAATAAGATAGCAGAAAGGGGGCACAGTTTGGCCACCTCTTTGGTGGCGCCGCCCCGCGGCAGTGAGCATGAGCTGGGCTTGGCTGCCGATATTTTATCTACTTTGCACCGGATGCGCGATGGGCATTTTGCCGCCACAACCACGGGGAAATGGCTGATTGCCAATTGTTGGAAGTATGGATTTATCATTAGATATCCTCAAAATAAGATAGAGATTACCCGTTTTTTATTTGAACCGTGGCATTATCGCTTTGTAGGCGTAGAAGAGGCCACAAAAATTACAGCAAGCGGACTCTGCTTGGAGGAGTATTTAGCTAAAATGCGATGATTTATGTCTAAGATGTTGATTTATCAGCTATTACCACGTCTATTCGGGAACAGGAATTCAAATTGTATTCCTCATGGAACGATTGAAGAAAATGGTGTAGGAAAATTTGCTGACATAAACTTAGCTGCATTAACTTCCATCAAACATCTAAGTGTAACCCATATCTGGTTGACAGGCATATTGGAACACGCGTCTACTTCTGATTACTCTGCTCGTGGAATTTCTCCGATTGATTGCTCTTTGGTAAAGGGGAAAGCGGGTTCTCCTTATGCCATAATGGATTATTATGATGTTTCACCTGATTTGGCTCAAGATGTTCCACGGCGGATGAGCGAGTTTGAGCATCTTGTGGAACGTTGCCATAAAGTGGGCTTAAAAGTGATGATTGACTTTGTGCCCAACCACCTCTTTCGCCAATATGCATCAGACGCGAAACCTTTGGGAATTACCGATTTTGGGGCAAATGACGATCAACAACTCGACTTTTCTCCATCAAATAACTTCTACTACCTAAATGGCGCGCCTTTTGTTTCTCCTGTCAGGAGTGATTACCAGGAAGAGCCTGCCAAGGCAACGGGGAACGACTGTTTTTTGCCCGATCCTGGCGTCAATGATTGGTATGAGACGGTAAAACTGAACTATGGAGTCGATTACATGCATGGTCATAAAGCTCATTTTGAGCCAATTCCTGATACGTGGTTAAAAATGTTGGACGTACTCTCCTTTTGGGCAGATAAAGGCGTAGACGGCTTCAGGTGCGATATGGCCGAGATGGTTCCTGCCCCGTTTTGGGCATGGGTGATACCTCGGATAAAATCGCGTAAAAGTCATCTGATATTTATTGCAGAGATTTATAAAACTGATTATTATCCGGCTTACTTAAAGTCTGGGTTTGACTTCTTATACGACAAAGTGGGGTTATACGATACGTTAAGGGCCGTTCTGCAGGGAGCGCGCCCTGCCAGCGATATTTCGCCCTGCTGGCAACATTTAGGCAATATGCAGCCCGCTATGCTAAATTTTTTGGAGAACCACGACGAGCAGCGCATCGCTTCCGACTTTTTTGTGGGAAATCCTTTTAAAGCAATTCCTGCATTGGTGGTCTCTGCCTGCCTCAATACCGCGCCCTTTTTGCTCTATGCAGGACAAGAATTTGGAGAGAAGGGAATGGATAACGAGGGTTTTAGTGGTGTAGATGGACGTACATCAATTTTTGACTACTGGAGCGTAGATACCTTGAGGCGCTATCACAATGACGGACTATATAATTTGGAACGATTTTCAGATGTAGAAAAGAAGTTGTATCATCTTTATATAAAGCTGTTTGCATTGCTTTCATCAAGTCCTGCCATTGCATTCGGGGCTACCCATGACCTTGTTTATGCAAACCAAAACAACGTCCGTTTTAATCCCAATAAGCACTTTGCCTTTTTAAGGCACTCAAAGAGGCCAAAGGAGGAGACCCTCCTCATTGCTGTAAACTTTAGCGACCAACCGGCTGATATGGACATTCACATCCCAAAGCATGCCTTTGAGCATTTGGAGATTCAGGATCAAAGGTTGGTTTGCGGGCGGGTTTTGTTTTGTACTGATGATGAGGTGTTTCCGAAAACAAGGGTACTTTTCAGCAGCACCTCTCCCGTTCCTGTGCATCTTTTGGCCTTTGGGGCTGTTATTATTGATATTGAGATTTAAACAATTAAATATAAACATTATGAAAAAATTATTCAGATTATTTTTTGCGGTGTGTTTGTTCTGCGCCGCAACCTTGCCCATATCCGCTCAGGATACATACATGGAGCCTGCCAGAGAGATTATGGAACTCATGACGGCAAAGCCGCTTCCGGAGACCAACTTCAGCAACAACTACAAAATGTTTGCGGTGATTCAACGTGAAAACACCATGACCACCCTTGCCTATCTTGCAGGGCCGGAATACCGGATCGGTGGCGTGCGCATCAATCCAACCAATTTTACGGCATCGAGGCTCAACTTTTCAAACTCTATTGATCTGTGTGATGTAACAACCAACAAAAAGATCGAAGTAACCGGAATGCCTGCCAAAGCCCAAATCACGGGAGTAAAATGGTCTCCCAATGACAAGTATGTGTGTTTTTTACACCATGCGCCCACAGAGTTGGAACTCTGGAGGATTAATGTAGCTACGGCAAAAGCCCAAAAAATCAGCCAATATCCGGTAAACGGCATCTTTGGAGAGGGAAGAGAGGGGGACAATGTGTACACTTTTTTAGATGACGAACGTATTTTATATAAATCCGTTCCCCAAGATATTGGAGCGATTCCACAACCCCCCGCACTTCCGTTTGGCCCGGTTATTCAGGAGAGTTACGGCAGAACAAGGTCAGTGCGCACAAGTCCCGATATGTTGACCTCTTATCACGACGAACAACTTTTTGACTATTTTGCCACAACCCAATTTGCCCTCTTTTCTCCACAGGGGACTGTTCTGATTGGGCCCAAAGCAGTTGTGCGCTCTTTTAACCTCTCTCCAAACAAAAACTATATGTTAGTGACCACGGTGCATAAACCCTATTCGTACCAACAGGGTCACACATCCTTTCCCAATAAATTGGAGATCTGGGATATGAACGGAGAGGTGGTAAAGCTGGTAGAAGACAATACCAGGGAAGAAGAGACACCGGCACGGGGCAGAGGCGCCAACGAAAACCGTGAGCCAAGAAAGTCGGGATATGGCTGGAGGGGCGATATGCCTGAGACTTTAGTATGGACAGAGTCTTTGACACCCCCACCCGCAGGACGGGGACAGACGGCTAATGACCAGCAGGATGAGGAGAAAAAAGATGAGCCCGAACCCACCTATACCTCATCCGTTTACCAACTTCCTGCACCGTTTGATGGAGAAAAGCAGTTAGTAATTAAACCAATGTATCGAATCGGACAGATCACTTGGGGAAACGGCAAGTTTGCCATTTACAACGAAACATCGACCAAAGACAAGTTCAGGAACACCTTTAGTTTTGTACCCGCCGATACCACGATTGCTCCTGTGTTGCTCTACACAGAATCCACAGAAGTCGATTCTTTGGGTGTGTTTCCCGTGGTTGGACGGCCATATATGACCAGGAATGGCTATGGAGTCAATGTGGTGTATGTTGACGACAAGTTGAGTTACATCTATTTGAGCAGCAGTGGCGCAATGGGTGGCGGTGGCGGAGGCAGTGTCGTGAGAAAAGACAATCAGGGCGACAATGTAAACTTTATTGACCGCTTTGACCTTAAAACAAAAAGAGCAACCAACCTGTGGACGAGTCAAGCTCCTTTCAACGAGTCGATTGAGACCATCACTGATTTTAACAACTTAAGATTCATTTCCCTCAGGCAATCCGCAAAGGATGTTCCCAACTATTTTTGGGTAGACACAAGGAGCAGGAGGGCGCCTCAGCAGCTTACTTTCTACACAGATCCGTGCCCTGCCATGCGGCAAATACAAAGTCGTTTGGTCACCTATGAACGCAAAGATGGCGTGAAACTTACGGCAATGTTGTATTTGCCTGCCGATTACGATATGGAAAGAGACGGCAAACTCCCTGTACTCATGTGGGGTTATCCTTATGAATACAAGAGCGTGGCAGATGCAGAAAAGGCTCGTCCCGCACGCTATAACTTTATCCGCCCCGGTGCTGCACAACAGACCTATTTTGCCACGCAGGGATATGCGGTCTTGGATGGATTTTCCATGCCCATTATAGCGGAAAACACCAAGAAAGAGCCTAACGACGTCTTTCGGGAGCAATTGATCATGAACGCAGAGGCAGCCATCAACCATATCGATTCCATTGGGATCGGCGATAAGAACCGCGTAGGGGTGGGAGGACACTCTTACGGCGCTTTTATGACGGGACATCTGTTGGCGCACACCAAACTCTTTAAGGCAGGGATCGCCCGGAGTGGAGCTTACAATCGTAGCCTTACACCCAATGGATTCCAAAGCGAGTCACGAACCTATTGGAGGGCTCCGCAACTCTATCTCGAAATGTCTCCCTTCACTTACGCCAATCAAATCAAAACACCGATTTTATTGATACATGGTCAGATGGATAACAACCAAGGGACTTTCCCTGTTCAATCCGAAAGATTGTACCACGCCTTAATCGGTTTGGGCGGACATGTCAGATATGTGCAACTACCTTTCGAAAGCCATGGGTATGCTGCCAGAGAGAGCCAATTTCACGTGATGTATGAGACGCTGATGTTCTTAGACAAGCATGTGAAGAATGCAAAGGTTCCGGAACCTGACAAGGAAGAGGTAAAAGAGCAATAATCAGATAATTATTTCCCTAACCCACGGTTTCGGAGTAGCGCATTTACATCCGGCTCTTTGCCGCGGAAGTTCACGTAGAGTTCCATGGCGTCTTGAATGCCACCACGGGCAAATATCTCGTAGCGAAGCTTTTGGGCGAGCTCGGGGTCAAAGATGTTTTTCTTCTCCAAGAACGCTTCAAAAGCATCGCTGTCAAGTTGTTCTGCCCAAATATACATGTAGTAGCCGGCGCTGTATCCGCCTGAGAAGGTGTGTGAGAAGTAGGTACTTCTGTAACGGGGCGGGATTTGAGAAATCAATCCGTATTTGTCGTCCAAAATGGATTTCTCAAACTCTTCGACATCAAAATTTTGGGGGATTTCGGTGAGTAAATGGTACTCCATGTCGAGGAGCGAGGCGGCTAAAAATTCGGTAGTAATAAAGCCCTGGCCATACATTTCATTTTGCTCAATTTTCTTTATCAGAGAATTAGGAATGGACACTCCGGTTTTGTAGTGCTTGGCATACACCTTTAACACTTCGGGTTCAAAAGCCCAGTGCTCCATCACTTGGGAGGCAAATTCGCCAAAGTCGCGCTGATTGCCGCTGGTTCCGCCGTAGTTGGTCTCTCTAAAGAGGTGGTTGAGTCCATGTCCAAATTCGTGAAAGAAGGTGTTGGCCTCATCTGTAGTGAGCAATGCGGGTTTGTCGCCCGAAGGACGGGTAAAGTTGCACGCTATGGTCACGATGGGAATGATGCGGATTCCGTTGTTATCGTAGCTTTGTGAGCGATATGAACCGCACCATGCTCCGCCGTTTTTCATCCCGGGACGTGGGTGCATATCTAAATAGACGATGCCCAGGGTGGTGCCGTCTTTGTCTTTACACTCCCATGCCGTGGCCTCTGCATGGGGAACCGGCATATCCATTAACTCGGAGAAGGTGATGCCCCAAAGGCGGTTGCAAACATAGAAGATTCCGTTGCGCACATTGTCCAAGGAGAAGTATTGACGAATCTCCTCTTGGTTGATGTTGTACTTTTGTTGTTTGGATTTGCTAAAGAAGTAGCGCCAGTCGGCAGGGGTAGAGGGGAGTGGCGTTTTTTGCTTTTTCATCATGGCCTCGATGTCTTTGAGTTCGTTTTTGGCCATAGCCAATGAGGGTGCCCACAATTTATTTAAAAAAGCCATCACCGTTTCGGGATCTTTGGACATGCGGTCTTCGATGGCCATCTCTGCAAAGTTTTTGTAGCCCATGAGCTTGGCACGCTCCAGACGCATAAAAACAATCTTTTTGAGGACTTCCTTGTTGTCTCTGTTGTTGTTATGGTTGCCACGTGTGAGGTAAGCGTTCAACATCTCAGTGCGGTATTCACGGTCGTCAGCATATTGCAAGAAGGGCATAATGCTTGGATTATCCAAACCAAAGTAGTAGGCGTCAGGATTGTTGGCCCGTTGGGCACGTGATTGAGCATCAGCTATCATCGCTTCGGATAATCCCTTGAGCCTCGACTTGTCGGTTACCTTTAGGGCGTAGGCGGCTGTTTCGCCTAACAGGTTTTGGCTAAATGACAGTTGCAGTGCTGCCAGGTCACTGTTGAGCTTACGTAATTGCTCCTGTTTTTCAATCGGCAAATCGGCGCCGCTGCGGATAAAGCGACGATAGGTGTTCTCCAGCAATTTCATCTGCTCTACGTTAAGGTCGAGTTGATCTTTTTGGGCATAGACGGCTTTTACACGCTTAAACAATTCGGGGTTTAAGCTGATATCGTCACGATGCTTACTGGAAATTGGCGATAGCTGTTGCGCTAATCTTTGGAGTTGGGGATTGTTGCTTACGCTTGAAAGTCCGCTGAATACAGGCGATACTTTGCGAAGCAGCGCCCCTGATTTATCCATCGCCACAATGGTGTTCTCAAAATCCGGAGCTTGTTGATTGCGGATAATCGCCCAGATCTCTGCAGCCTCTTCTGCCATTCCGGCCTGAAGTGCGGGCATAAAGTGTTCAATTTTAATTTCATTAAAAGGAGGAACGCCAAATGGAGTGTTCCACTCCTTAAAAAACGGATTGTCTTGTGAAAATCCTTGTAACCCCAAAGCGGCTACCATGGTAAATGTTAATAATGCTCTCATATATTGATTGTTAAAATAATTAAAGTCCCAATTTCTTTTTGATGTCAGATGGAATGGCGTCTTTGTGCACCATAATGGCAATCGTCTTGGCACGAACATAACTCTCAGACATATTGAGGTATCCGCCAAATGCGTTGCGTGCGGTACCCCACGAGTTTTTGGTGATGTAGTATTTGGTGCCGTTCTGGTCTTTAACAATACCGGTGAGAAGCATCAGGTGGTCGTCGGTGGTGACAAACGATTCGTAACCGGCTTGGCGGATTTCCGGGGTTACCGTAATTTCGGGGAACGGTTGTTCAAATTTATAGACTTCGGCCAGGCGTTGTTCGGTATTCAGGTTCTCAAAACGTGCACGGTCGGTACCTTCAAAACTCTCGATGGCTGTTACTTGCGGATTAATGGCTACGCCATTAACGTGTGAGAATCCCCTTTCGCTTACATCGCCGTCCCATGCAATGGTGTATCCTTTGTGGAGGGCGTTATCGATGGTTGCCATCAATTCATCTAAAGTGACGTTGTAGCTGGCGCCAAACTGCCAGTTGTCCGGAACTTCGAGAATGATTTTTTGATAAAAGGGCTTATGGATAAAGCTGGTGATCTCTACATAGTCGTCCATATTCAGGCCCAGGCTGGCTGCAAAAGTTTTTGGAGTGTACTCCTTTCCTTTATAGGTGAATGTTGAGGGCATCGGGCCTAAGTAGGTGTCGAATAAATTTTGGATGATGGCGTCATATTGAGGGCTTCTATGCTTTAGATCGACCGTTACCTGTGCAATGGCGTTTAAAAAGCGCTGCAGCTCTCCATGGTTGTGTTCGGTGGCGCCGTTGATCAAACCGCTGTACACTTCCTGGGGTACTACACCATACTTTTTAAAGGTGTTTACATAAGTATTACTTAAGCTACCGGGCCCCAAGTTCCCGTTTCCAAGACGCAAGTAATTGTCGTTCAAACGTTCCATGTAGGTGTTGCGTACAATGAACATCTCCGAAAGGTCAAACGTCCCTTTATTCAAACGCATCAATTCGGCCTCAAAGAGAGCGGTGGTGGCAAAACACCAGCAGGTGCCGGTGCGGGACTGATTTTTAACAGGAGTTACTTTGATTTCGACCACAGGCGTAAATTGATATTGCGCCAATAGGGTCGGAGCCGATAGTGCGAGCAGGCACAAAAGGGCCCATGCAAAAGAGAGTTGTTTTTTCATCTGCTTGATTATTTAATGTTAAGTTTTTGTCTGATTGCGGAGGGAATCGCATTTTTATGTACCATGATATTGGTCGTCTTGTAGGAGACATACGCCTGGGAGGCGTACCATATCCCATTATAGCCGCTGGATGTGCCGTACGAGTTTTTGACCATATAGAATTTCTTTCCATTCTGATCTTTGGCAACCCCAAAGATGTGCATGGCGTGGTCGTCGGTGGTTTGCTTGTTGTCAAAAGCGATCTGACGCATTTCTTGGTTGATTGTTTTTTCGTTGCAGGGTTTCTCCGCAATTTTTACCAATTCGGCCCTCACTGTCTCTGCTGCATCGGGCACTACGGCGACCCCCTTGCGGGTGAATCCCACTTCGCTTGCATCGCTGGCCCATAGCACGGTGTATCCGTTGTCGATGGCATGGTCAACAATCGATACAAACTCATCCAGAGGTAAGTTGTACGATTTGGACCAGAGCCAATTATCGGAGATCTCCAGTGCAAACTGAGTGTAAAAAGGGTGGTGGGTAAAGGAGGTGAGGCAAACATAATCGTCGGTGTTTACATTTGTAGAAGCGGCAAAACTCTTTGGGGTATATTCTTTTCCCTGCCAAGTAAATTTTTGAGGTCTGCTGCCCAAGTAGGCGTCTAGAATACCCTCGAATCCTCTTTTCCAGGCGGTAGAGAGCTTTCCATTAGGGTTTTGGAGCACAGCATCTACATACCCTTTGAGTACCGCGTCCATCTCGTTATGAACATGGACTTCCTCTCCGTAATTTAGACCGGGCATCACCTCTTCGGGAACCAAACCCCAGTTTTTGATCACATAGAGAAAGTCTTCAAAACCGCCGCCCGGCGCAAAGTTGATGTTGCCATCTGTACGCACATACCGGTCGGCCTTTGCTAACCAGGTGTACCACACCACATACATCTCAGAAAAATTGTAGCTCCCTTTTCCCATGCGAATCAATTCCGATTCAAGAAACGAGAGGGAGGCAAAGCACCAGCAGGTGCTGGTCCGGTTTTGGTTTTGAATGAGGGTGATGGGTAACTCTTTTACAGTGGTAAAAGTGTAGTCGTCTTGATTTTGCTCCTGCGCTAAAGCGCATATCGAGCTCACAGATACAAGGATAAGGATTGATAAAAATTTTTTCATATAGTTATAGGTTAAGGAATATGCATATATTTATGTGTTTGCAATGAGATGTTCCATTGCGGATGCTCTTTGGCATAGGCTACCAGCTCCGGAATGATCTGCTTTGACCGGCTCCATTCGGGCTGAAGATACAACAGGCAGTCAGGATTCACTTTACAACGATTTTCCTCAGCCCACTCCAAATCGGAAAGATGGGAAATGATCACTTTTAGCTCGGACGCCTCCCGATGGATATCTCCTATAGGCGGGTGTTGCTTTTTGGGCGAAAGGCAAATCCAGTCAAAAGCGCCTGAGCGGGGATGTGATCCAGAAGTCTCCAAAAAAACCTTTAACCCATTCTGGTGCAACAGGTCGCAAAGATAATCCAAGGGGTAGATGAGCGGCTCGCCGCCGGTAATCACAATCGATTTGGCAGGATGGCTGATGGCACGGGCGACAATCTCTGCAACAGGCACAGGAGGAAATAGATGAGGATTCCAAGTCTCTTTGGCGTCACACCACAAGCACCCCACGTCGCACCCTCCTAAGCGGATAAAGTACGCCGGCTTTCCGGTGTGAAACCCCTCTCCCTGAATAGTATAAAAGTCTTCAACCAAGGGAAGCAGCACACCGTTTTTTAAAAGAGACAGCTCTGTTTGTATGGCCATGCAGGCACAAATGTAAGAAAAATTTATTATATTTGTACTTTGGTACGATTTCTCTTTATTTTGCTTAAGATTAACCTTTAAATATTTGAAATTATGGAAACTTGTTGCTCTCTGTTTGCTGATTGTGGGATTACGTACACCCATATCATTTGGTTTTTTATTGTTATTGGCGTATTGTCTGTCTGGGAGATGGTATGGAAAGTAATCGCCATGTGGAAATCTGCCAGAAATAACCATTTGGCATGGTTTATCTGTATCATCCTCTTTAATACCTTGGGTATATTGCCCATTATTTATGTGTTGATGCATCGGAAAAAAGAAGCCAATCAGTAAAATATAAATGGAAAAAATATTAGAGATTCAAAGACGTTTTTTTAGAAAAGAAAAAAATCAATTCCTTGATAGGATAGAAGAGGAGTTAGCAGAGTACGGTTACAAGTCAGAAAGAAAAGATTTAGGAATGTTTGTCAAATCAATCAATCTTGAAACCAAATGCGATAAGCCTGAATTTATCTTTATTGCTCATTACGACACAGGAGGCGTTATACCTTTTTGGTTTCATCCGTTTTGCAGGCTTTTGGGGACAAATTCCATTGCGTCCTTTGTGGCGATTATTGTGATTTTTTTCACGTTGGATTTAATATCATCATATTGGCATGTCGCTTCATATTTGCGCTTGATACTCGGTATTTCATTTTTGTCGATTTTAATTCCAAACAAGAAAAATTTTGATGACAATACAAGCGGAGTAGTTGCTTTACTTAAACTTGCAAAGAAGTTCAAAGAAAAAGGAATGAATCATGCAAAATTTATTTTTGTTGATAATGAAGAGTGGGGTCTGTTTGGCTCAAGGGCGCATAAGAAGTATTTAGAAAAAGAACAAAACATGACGCCTCAATGTAAAATAATATCGATAGATTGCGTTGGAGGAGGAGGTAAAATTCCCATCATCACACGAAACGGAAAATCTGAATATGCGAAGTATTTTCAAAAAGAGATTCAAAAACAATTTGAGTTGTGCAAATCGGTTAGAATGGCGCTCCCTTTTTCTGATAATTATTCATTTAGCGAATATGGAGCATTAAATATCAGTTTTGCCAATCGAGCAATACTACCTGTGGGGTATTACATTCCCCGTATTCATTCGTCAAAAGACAGGGAGATTAATTTGCCTCAAATCGAAAAACTAACTGATGTTTTAACAGATGCAATTAAAAACTTGTTGCAGCCATTGTCGTAAGCACTCTTTTTGCGCTTTCCAATAAACTGCCAAAATGTCAGCAAAACCATTGTGGCTATCGATTTGTAGCTAATTGGGTATGATGAATGACAACCCATATAACAGACAGTCGGGGGAGGGCGCTTTTGACGCCTTAAATCGCTACGCCATACATCTGAACCGTATGGCAAACGAGGGTAAGTTAGACCCCGTCATCGGAAGAGACGACGAGATTCGTCGTGTACTTCAGATATTGAGCCGCCGCACCAAAAACAACCCTATTTTGGTGGGAGAGCCGGGGGTAGGGAAGACCGCCATTGCAGAGGGCATTGCTCGGCGAATTGTGGCGGGCGATGTGCCGGAGACGTTGAAGTCAAAGCAGATATATTCGCTCGACATGGGCGCGCTCATTGCTGGCGCCAAATATAAGGGCGAGTTTGAAGAGCGACTCAAGGCGGTGGTCAAAGAGGTGATTGCCGCTGAGAGTGAGGTGATTCTCTTTATAGATGAGATTCATACATTGGTGGGTGCAGGAAGGAGCGATGGGGCGATGGATGCCGCTAATATCCTTAAACCCGCATTGGCGCGGGGAGAGCTGCGAACCGTAGGTTCTACTACTTTAGACGAGTATCAGAAATATTTTGAAGAAGATAAGGCGTTGGAGCGCCGTTTTCAGATGGTGATGGTGGACGAGCCAACGCCCGAAGAAGCTATTTCCATCTTGCGCGGACTAAAGGAGCGCTACGAAAACCACCACAAGGTGCTGATTAAAGACGATGCCATTATTGCTGCGGTGGAGCTGTCGCATCGCTACATATCGTCCCGTTTTTTGCCCGATAAGGCGATTGACCTGATGGACGAGGCTGCCTCCAAGTTGCGGTTGGAGATGAATTCTGTGCCCATATCGATTGACGAATCAGACCGTAAAATCCGTCAGTTAGAGATTGAACGCGAGGCGATTAAACGCGACGGAGACAAAGATAAGGTAGAGGCCCTCAGCAAAACCATTGCAGAGCTAAGCTCCGAGCGCGATGTAAAACGGGCCAAGTGGCAGGAGGAGAAGAAAATCCTTGAATCGATTCAGCAAAAAAAGCAGGAGATTGAGAGCCTCAAATTGAGGGCTGATGAGGCGGAGCGTCGCGGAGATTACGGCTTGGTGGCAGAGATTCGCTACGGAAAA
>WQYK01000021.1 GCA_009781275.1 Bacteroidales bacterium
ACCTGCGCTGTCGGTACATCGAACGTCAACGATGGTATTGCGGAGCACGTCAGTCAATTCGGGTATCAATTCGTTGGATTGGTATTCAATCGTTTCAATAGGATTTTCGAGCGGGAGCATACTGTTGATTAGGCTCATACAGAGGTGTTTGTGTTCACCAAAAACACGTTTGAACGTCAAGTCGTTTTTAGGGTCAAGGTACTGAGCCATGATCAATGGTTGTTAATAAAAGTTGCAGTTGCAAAGATAGCAAAATTTAGCTCGTCTGGCAATGGGGGTAACTTGAGTAATTGGTAGTGTGGTTCCATTTTGTTGTTTGTAGAAAACATTTTTCATTTTTTTTGTTGTTTATAAAAAACATTTTGCATCTTTGCAGTCGAATAAGTGTTTATCAAAAATGGAAGAACTTTTTGACTTTTTTTATAGAGAATTGCGTAAAACAGACGTTTCGTTTCAAAGATATTTGATCAACGATGTTGATTGGGAAGGGCGGCTTTCTGCAATCACGGGTGCGAGAGGCACAGGCAAAACCACAATGATTATGCAACATATTAAACAAAAATTTGGTAACTCACCCAAGGAGGCTTTATATGTGAGCGCTGACCATATTTGGTTTTCGGGTAATCGGCTGTTTGATCTGGCAAACGATTTTGAGAAACATGGCGGGAAGTACCTGTTTGTAGACGAAGTGCATAAATATGAAAATTGGTCGCAGGAAATCAAAAACATTTATGACAGCTTCAGCGACTTGAAGGTGGTCATTACAGGTTCTTCAATGTTACAAATCTATAAAGGAAATGCTGATTTAAGCAGACGGGCGGTGCATTATGTTTTACATGGATTGTCGTTTAGAGAGTTTTTAAAATATGACCAGAATCTTGAGTTAAAGAAATGTACACTTGAAGAAGTTTTGCAAAATCATATTGAGATAGCAGGCAGTTTTAACGAAAAAATAAGACCTTTGCCACTATTCAGCGCTTACTTAAAACAGGGTTACTATCCCTATTACAAATCGGACAAACGGTTTTATCTGTCAAAATTGGCAAACACCGTCAATTTGATTTTAGAAATGGACTTACCCGCTGTGGAAGCAATCGAAATGTATTCGATAAGGAAAATAAAGAAATTGCTTTGGATTATTTCAAAATCAGTACCATTTACCCCCAAAATTACAGACCTTGCCAAAAATTTAGACGTAAGTAGAAATAGTTTACTTAATTATCTGACCATTTTAGAGCGCGGCGGACTTATAAATTTGTTGCAAAGCAACACAAAAAGCATAAGTTCTTTGGCAAAGCCAGAAAAAATATATTTGAACAATACCAACCAAATCTACGCCTTTGATGCAAACAAACCCGATATAGGAAACTTGCGTGAAACGTTCTTTTTTAATCAGCTACAGGCAATTAGTGAGATAACTTCCGCAAACAAAGCAGACTTTACCGTTGATGGGAAATATGTTTTTGAAGTCGGCGGCAAAAATAAAGGACATGAACAAATAGTCGGGTTGAAAAATGGTTATTTGGCCTTGGACAATTTGGAATACGGCTATGGCAACAAAATTCCATTATGGTTATTTGGAATGTTGTACTAACAACCGATACAAAAAGCCGCATAGAGTGGGATCGATTTTATTCTGTTTTCAAACCCAAAGTTCTTTTTTGAAAGACGTAAGGCGTAAGCGCTTTTATACATTTCCATAAAAATGGCAAGGCTTTTTGATCGAATTCGAGTCCCTGCCTTAACCTCAACAGGTATGACGTCAACACCTTGTTGAATCACAAAGTCAACCTCGGCTGTGTTGTTGTTTTTCCAGTATAACAAAGGTATTCGATTGGCAGCAAATGCTTGCGCAACATAATTCTCTGCAATGGAACCAATAAAGGAATTATTGGTTTCAAGAGGGGAGAGGATGGCCTGCGCCGCCATTCCCGTCTGCATGGCAAGCATGCCCACATCGGATAAATAGAGTTTAAAGTCACTCAGGTCAATGTATGCTTTAACCGGCATAGCTCCCCTTGTCGTTTTTTGACTTTTAAGCACAATGCCGGCATATTTTAGCCATTCAATAGATTCTCCAAAAATGGTGGCGCTTCCCCCCTTCTGTACAACACTATACTGAAACTTACGGTTTTCTTTTGCCAACTGAGCAGGAATAGATTCATAACATGCTCGTATTTTTATACTTGTAGCAGGGTCAGCATATTTTGCCATATCGGCAATATACTCATTCAAAATTCGGTTTTGAACATCTGCAACAGACACAAAGCTGTTAGAAGTAACAAATTCAGCTACTGCTGCAGGCATACCTCCCACAATTAAATATTTGTTATAAAGATCAATGGCCACGGAGTGTATGTCTAAAGGCTCATTTGATTCAAAGTGCTCCCGAATGATTTTGGCAAAATTTTCTCGGTTCATTGCCCATAAAAACTCTTCAAAATCCATGGGAAAGAGGTTGATCTCGTGAACTTTTCCTACAGGGAATGAATACTTTGTGCGATTAATCGCAACGCCTAACAAAGAGCCCGCTGCAGCAACATAATACTGGGGGGCTTGTTCACAAAAATATTTTAATGAGGTTAAGGCACGTTCGCAGGCTTGTATTTCATCAATAATAATCAATGTTTTCCCCGGAAAAATACGCTGTGAGTGTGCTGATTCCAGGTATTGGATAATTGGAATGGGCAAAATAGTCTCCTCAAACTTTTCAACTAACGCTTTGTCGGTTTCCATATTGACGACAATAAAATTATCAAACTCGAGTCTACCAAACTCTTGTAAAATATAGCTCTTGCCAACCTGACGCGCACCATTAACAATCAACGGCATCCTTTTAGGGCTGTTTTTCCATTGCACCAATTGGTCGTAGATTTTTCTTTTCATCGCACACAAATTTTGCACAAAAATAGTTTTATCTATGAAAAAATCAAAATATTTTCTATTTTTTCATAGATAAAATATTCTGAACAAAAAATCATTTGGTAATCAATCTATTTTTTTTATATATTTGCATGTGAAATTAATAGATAAATTGATATGTTATGAAAAAGATTATTATCAGTAGCTTAGCTATTTTGTTTTTGGGAATTACCGCATGCGAACCCATCCCCACTTGCGACCAGATGTTGGGGTTTAAGGTTGTGGATGTATTTGGAGGGAAAGAGATTAAAGAGTTAACGTTCTTTGCAGAAGGAGGAACACAATCGCTTTATATAGAAACGGTCTCTCTATACTGGAGGGCTCGGATCTGGTCAAATATAGATGGTGGCGAAATAGATACACACCCATCGACCGGCATCCTTCCAAATGATTATATAGAGATAGAAAACGTGGACGGATGGATGAGAATCAAGTACAAACATGCAATGTTGCATCTCTTTAACGGTATCATTGAGGTAGAGGTAGATCCGGTTGCGGTGGGAAGTCTTGGTCCGTCAGGCGAGAGAGAGGATGCCATCTATATTTGGAACGATGACTTTCTTACCACCCGTTTGGGCATTACCATCAATGTTGTTCAAGAAGACGTAGCGGGGCCTGTATAGATCACATTGCGGATTCAGGAGTACTTTAGTAAACAACCTGCAGCGGTTGCGTTAGCTGCCTCTCTCAAAGAGGAAAAGGGGGGTGTGTGGGGCATTAGTGGGCTGTCGGGCTCTGCTAAGGCGCTTGCTGTTGCGGGCGCAGCTACGCAGGGGCTTCATATCGTTGTTTTAGACAGTCGTGAGAAGGCTCTCTTTTTTGCCCATGACTTAGAGATCATTACAGATCCGGAGCGTGTCTTTTTTTACCCTGCATCGGCAAAGAAAAAGTTAGACAGGTATAGTGACTCTTCTGCCCAGGTGCAGCGAACGGCGGCTTTACATGCCATCATAGAGTCAGACGGGACACGGCCCGTTTTGATCGTCACCTATCCTCAGGCGTTGAACCAACGGGTGGCAAGACCAAAGGCGCTTGGAAGCAATAGTTTTAGGATTGCAACGGGAGATAAATTGTCGCATGAGTTTCTTAAGGAGCAGTTGCTTTTTATGGGTTTTGAGCGGGTTGAATTTGTTTGCGAGCCGGGGCAGTTTGCTGTGCGTGGGGGGATTATTGACCTCTTTTCATACGCAGAAAATATGGCGTACCGGATTGACTTTTTTGGGGATGAAGTGGAGGAGATTCGGGTGTTTGATTGTAATACGCAGCGTTCTATAGAGAAGAGGGCGGAGGTGATGTTGATTGGTAATATGCAGGATGTGGGGGAGGAGGAAGAGGGTGCTACGTTGTTGGGGTTTGTGGGTGAAGAGGTGGTGTTGTGGGTTGATGCGTTGGGGATGGAGGCGGGCGGGCGGACGTGTTGTTACTTCTCTTCTATGCCGGGGGATTGTGTGGCAAGTGGGGTGATCCACTTTAAGACACAGCCGCAGCCTTCGTTTAACAAAAATTTTGAGATTTTGGAACGGGAGTTGCTCAGGCGCAGCGAGGAAGGGTACACAGTTTGCTTGTTAAGTGAGAGTCATTCGCAAATGGAGAGGTTTAAGCAGATTTTTGCTTCCTCTGAGCTAAAGGTTGAGTATCAGATAGGTTCGTTGCATGAAGGGTTTATAGACCATTCGATTAAGTGGTGTGTTTATACGGATCACCAGATATTTGATCGCTTTTATCGTGTAAGGGCGCGCAGGGCGGTGGAGCGCAGTGAGCGTATTACGGTACAGGAGTTGTCCGGATTTCAAATGGGGGATTATATTGTACATATTGATCATGGTGTGGGGGTCTTTGGCGGGTTGGTGCGGACAGAGATCAATGGAAGGATGCAGGAGGTGATTAAGTTGATTTATAAGAATAATGACGTCCTTTTTGTCAATATTCATGGATTGCACAGAATTTCTAAGTATAAGAGCAAAGACGCGTTGCCTCCCAAGATCTATCAATTGGGGTCGGGAGCGTGGCAAAAACTAAAGCAGCAGGTTAAGAACAAGGTTAAAGATATTGCGCGAGACCTTATTTTGTTATATGCCAAACGACAATCGTCTCAAGGGTTTGCCTTTGCCTCCGACTGCTACCTGCAACATGAGTTGGAGTCGTCGTTTATCTATGAGGATACCCCCGATCAGCTCAAAGCAACCCAGGCCGTTAAGGCCGACATGGAGCAGTCGTATCCGATGGATCGTTTGGTGTGTGGAGATGTGGGATTTGGAAAAACTGAGGTGGCCATTAGGGCTGCGTTTAAGGCGGCGGTGTGCGGCAAGCAGACTGCTGTGTTGGTGCCCACCACGATTTTGGCCCTGCAGCACTTTAACACTTTTAAAGAGCGGCTAAGCGCGTTTCCCATAAAGGTTGATTATATCAGTCGATTGAGACCCCCTGCAGGGATTAAACAGACGATAGAACAACTCAAAGAGGGGAAAGTTGACATTGTGATAGGGACGCATAAACTCCTCAATAAAGAGATTATATTCAAAGATTTGGGATTGTTGATTGTGGACGAAGAACAAAAATTTGGCGTGGCTGCCAAAGAACGCTTGCGTCAACTCAAGTTGAACGTAGATACTTTGACCCTCACGGCAACACCGATTCCCCGCACCCTGCAATTCTCCCTGATGGGCGCCCGCGATCTGTCGATTATTCAGACTCCTCCTCCCAACCGCATACCGGTGCATACAGAGCTACAGCAATTTGATGAAGACTTAATTCGCCATGCAGTGCTCAGTGAAGTGGAGCGCGGCGGTCAAATCTTTTTTATACACAACAGGGTAGAGGATATCTACTCGGTAGAGGAGATGATCCGGCGGATTTGCCCGGGTGTGCGTACCTGCGTGGGGCATGGGCAGATGGAGGCTAAGGCATTGGAGGGGGTTATCTTAGACTTTATGAGCGGGGGTTACGACTTGTTGGTGAGCACTACGATTGTAGAGAATGGATTGGATATTCCCAATGCCAACACCATGATTATTAATCAGGCTCAAAACTTTGGCTTGAGTGATCTGCACCAGCTGAGGGGGCGGGTAGGGCGCTCCAACCGCAGGGCGTTTTGCTATCTCTTGGTTCCGCCCGGGGCCTCCATGACAGACGAGGCACGCCGGAGACTGCGTGCCATTGAGGCGTTCTCTGAACTGGGGAGCGGATTTAACATTGCCATGCAAGACCTGGATATTAGGGGCGCCGGCAACCTTTTGGGCGGCGAGCAGAGCGGTTTTATGGCGGAGATGGGATTTGAAACGTATCAACGAATTTTAAGCGAGGCGTTTACAGAGCTAAAGGAGTTAAAGGAGCTCTCTTCTGCAAAACTGCCTGTGGTTAAGGAGGCTTTTTTGACAGACTGCTCTATAGATACCGACCTGGAATTACTCATTCCGGACAGCTACATTGGCCAAACTGCAGAAAAGATCCGCCTTTATAAAGATTTAAATAATGTGGTTGACGAGCCTCAACTTCAACTTTTTTTAGACGAAATGAGGGACAGGTACGGGCCTATACCACACGAAGTTAAACAACTGGCATACGTTGTACGTTTGCGTCGCCTGGCTATTACCTTAGGCTTTGAAAAGATCGTCCTAAAAAACGGCATGATGATTGTATATTTTATCCATAACCAGTTATCTGATTACTATCGATCCTCACTATTTGCCACGATGCTGCAACATATTCAAAAGAATCCGTCATTTAGGGTAAAGGAGCAAAACAGTAAGCTGTTGGTGTCGATTCCGGGCGTGGAGAGTGTAGAGCGTGCGTACTCAGTAATGTTAAAAATGAAGCCAAATGAGTAAAAATTTGTTAATAGACTTGGGAAATACGGCGTGTAAAGTTGCGTTTGCCAAAGAGAGAGAGATCGTTGAAACCATAAGGGGAGAAAATGGAGCAGAGCCCATGCCATTCCTACAAAATCTTCTTGGTAACAACGTGTTTGAGATCATCGTCTTTAGCTCTGTCCAAAGGCGCGACCCCAACCTGATGGCCCTGCTGCAATCGCGTTGCAACAAACTTATTGTGGTGGACGGAGATACCCAAACGGCGCTAAAGATCGAATACCAGACATCAGACCGTTTGGGGGCAGATATTTTGGCTTACAGCTTGGGGGCGGTGGTGCGTTTTCCGGGAGAAGATGTGATGGTGATTTGCTTTGGTACTGCGATTACGGTTTCATCGATTGATAAAAATGGACTGCTCACGGGCGTCAACATCTCTCCGGGCCTAATGATACGACTTCAAGCGCTGCATCAATATACAGATGGTTTGCCGCTCATATTCCTTGAAGAAGAAGAAGAGATTCCCGGCATGGGAATCGATACAAGAGGCGCAATTACCGCAGGTGTGGTTAAAGGAATTGTGCATGAGATTGAAGGGTATATTGCTAAAAATCAGGATAAGAAAATAATTTTTACCGGAGGGGATGCACTTTTTTTTGCAAAACAGCTAAAAACCCCGATATTTGTTGATTGCAACCTAATATTTATAGGTCTTGCAGAAATTGCTCAAAGCTATGCAGAATAAAAGTCAATATGTGATATTAGCGGTAGTATCGCTTCTCTTTCTCGGAGGGCCTCTGCTATCCCAAACAACGAATTCTTTGGGAACTTTTACTCCGTATTCCCTATTTGGAGTGGGAGATATTGTTCGCGCGGGATCGCCGGTTAACATAGCGATGGGCGGGATCGGACAGTCGCTACGGGACCACAGATATATTAACTTTGTAAATCCGGCCTCCTCCACGGCACGCGACCCCCTCTCTTTTATGCTTGACTTTGGAGTAGAATCCAACAATCTATATCATACCAGCAGTAGCGCAAAGTCGGCTTATAATACTTTTAACATGAGCCATATTGTCTTTTCCTTTCCCTTGCTTGAGAATGCTGCCATGATGGGGGGCTTTATGCCGTATAGCCACGTGGGTTACAAGTTTGAAGAGAAGGAGCAAGACCCCGTTTTTGTGGGTGAGGTGGGAGATGTTGCCTACCTGCGATATGGAGAAGGAAGTGTGAATCAACTCTTTTTGGGAGCGGCCTATGCCATTAACAAAAACTTCTCGGTTGGAGTACAGGGGATTTACTACTTTGGGACGATAAATCGGAATAGCGATGTTAGATTTAACAGCAGCAGCTTACATAATTCAATAAGAACAAATTATCATACTGTGATGGAGTCGTTTACCGGTAAATTCGGATTGCAGTACGAGGGTAAGGCAAGTGGCAGGTCTGTAGTTTCTGCAGGCGCCTCCCTGATGCTGTCGTCAAATCTTAAAGGATCGCTCACGCAATTGGCTGCAACTTCTCTTGAAGGAGTCGGCATTGATACCGTTGTGCTTTCTGTGCGATCCGGCACACATCTATCGATTCCCACAGAGTTGGCAGTCGGCGTTTCGTTTTCTCGTAAATATTTTTCAGAGAGCAACTTAAATAAATGGATGATCGGATTTGATTACACTCGTCAAGATTGGTCCAATGCCAACTTTGCCCTAACACCCGGCGTCGACTTTAGCCCCACCGTTAAAAACTCCTACATGTTAGGATTTGAATTGACGCCTGATATTTTGAACTACAACAGCGCGTATAAACGCTGGACCTATCGCGGAGGGATCTATTATGAACAGTCATACGTTAGATTAAACGGACAACAAGTGAGTTCGGCAGGGCTAACGCTGGGCGTTGCCCTTCCTGTATTTAGATGGTCAAACGCAGTGAATTTTACTGTAGACATGGGGCAGCGCGGGTCTGTGAGCAATCAGTTGATACGGGAGCGATATGTAATATTTCAAGCAAGCTTTAGTCTCTATGACATCTGGTTCAGAAAAATGAAATACGAATAAAACATCAAACATCAATCAAAAATTAAAAATCAGTAGGTATTATGAAAAAAACGAGAATCTTTTGGTTAACCCTGTGGGTATTAATACTTGTTGGGCCTTCCTTGATGGCGCAACAAGGGAGATATGGGACCGGCCCCGATAGCACGGAGTGTAAAACACGGCTCTCTTTTTACAGGGAGTATGTTCGTTCGGGAGATATCTTGTCAGCTGTGCCGTCATGGAGAATTGCCATGGCGCTCTGTCCAAGAACCGCAAATCAATTGTTATATTCTGATGGGCAGACCATTATTAGAACCCTCATGCAGCAACCCGGCGTTACTCCTCAAGAGAGGGCCGGGCTCATCGACTCTTTGATGCTTATGTATGACATTAGGATTCAGCATTATCCGCAAAATGCGGTGGGTGCGTTGATAAACAAAATCAAAGAGTTAAGCAACTTCAGGCCCGATTCACAAGAGGAGCAATTGGCAGAGATTGAAAGACTTATAAACCTAACAGGAAACAACACCGTTCCGGAGATGCTGGGATGGTACATGAGTCTGATCGGGAATTTTTATGTTGAGGGGAAACGAACACCCGACGACGTGATGGACGCATATACCCGTATGGTGGCGATTTTGGATGCTCAGGAGGAGAAATCTCCCGAGAATGAAGAAATTATAAACATGAGGGCCATGATAGAGAACTACCTGATAAGTTCCGGTGTGGCTACCTGTGAAAACTTGATTGGTCTGTTTACTCCCCGTTTTCAGGCAAATCCAAATGATTTGGAGTTGGTGAGCAAGATTGCTTCTATGTTGACCTACGCAGATTGTACCACTTCTGATCTTTATCTCCAAGCTGTTACGTCGCTCAATAAATTGGCGCCCTCTTCTCAAACTGCCTATTACTTATACAGAGTGCATGCTTCTAAGAATGAATTTGATTTGGCAATGAGATACCTGCAGGAAGCGATCAACAGCCCCGATATTTCTGCCGTGGATAAAGGCCGCTGGCTGGTCGACCAGGGGATTCTCTTTTTTAAGATGAACAACAGCGTCCGTGCAATGAACGCGGCAAGAAGTGCCATAGATGCAAGTTCAACTGTTAGAGGAAAAGCCTTTATGTTAATGGCTTCTATTTGGGCAGGGCAGAGATGCGGAGAGGACGACATAGAAAAGCGCGCACCTTTTTGGGTGGCTGTTGACTATTTAGAGCGGGCCAAAGCTGCCGATCCCAGCTGCGCTGCAGAGGCCAATAGATTAATTGCTCAGTACCGTCAATACTTCCCCTTGCAGGAAGAGGCTTTTATGTACGATCTTGCAGAAGGGTCTAACTATACGGTCTCTTGTGGCAATTTTCGTGAAACCACAACGGTAAGAACCAGAAAATAATATATATGCGACCACCGTTTGGCGCAGGATTCTATAGGGTAGCGCTCCTTTTTTTGGGCGCTACTCTCTTTATTTCTTGCAAGGATTCTATAGAAAAGACCGATGCATTGGGTGCAATTGACAGCATATCTACCCAAACGGTGCGCAATATGAGAGGCATAGAGACAAAATTTGGAAAAGTATCTATCCGTTTAGAGGCGCCCTTGATGGAAACCTACTCCCTTTTGGCCGAACCGTTTGAGATTTTCCCACAAGGAATTAGAATAGAAGGATATACACCGGAAGGCGAATTAGAATCGGAGATTACCGCTAAAATGGCCATTCACAAGACAAAGAGCAATCAGGAACGTTGGGAAGCGTATGGAAACGTTGTGATTATTAATCATATCAAAAATGAGACGTTAAAAACCGATACGCTCTATTGGGATCGTGTCAGTAGACGTATTTATACACACGCATTTGTAAGATTGCTCTCTCCCCAGGGCATGTTGCAGGGCTATGGCATGGAGTCAGACGAGAGGGCGTCTGATGCAACGATTTTAAATCCCTTTGACAGTTACGGAATTATGGCGAGGGATACGCTATGATTTGGATCACCCTTATATCGCTGTTGTTTTCTGCGTTTTTTTCCGGAATGGAGATCGCTTTTTTGTCGTGTAATAAACTAAAGGTAGAAGTTGATAAAAAGCAAGGGAAATATTACGCCAGGGTGATCAGTCGTTTTTTTGAAAAACCGGGCGAACTGCTGGCAACACTGCTGATGGGAAACAATGTGTCCCTTGTGATTTATGGCATCTCTTTTGCGTCTGTGCTGAGCCCGATCCTCCTCAAATATGTAGTTGCGTCAATGACAGGTGCGTTGATGATTAATATTTTGATTTCAACAACAATTGTGCTGATTACGGCAGATTTTCTTCCAAAGGTACTCTGTCGGATTAATCCCAATGGCGTCCTTTTGCGGTTTACCTGGCTATTGTCTCTCTTTTACGTGATTCTCTTTCCTTTGGCCAAATTTGCCAACATGTTGTCATTCTTCTTTCTTAGACTTTTTGGGATCAAGGCTACCAAACATCGGGAGCGCGTTCTCTTTAATAAGAGCGATTTGATGGTGCTCTCCGACGAAGTAGAGAACATGCAGGAAGAGGAGACAGAGCACGGGAATGAGGTGCACATTTTTCGCAACGCACTTGATTTTTCCGAAGTCACCGTACGAGCGTGCATGATTCCCAGAAATGAGATGAAAGTCATAGAGCTTGACGACTCGTTTGATGATCTGATGAACCTCTTTATTGAAACCGGGTTTTCGAGGATTCCTGTGTTTGAACATTCGGTTGATCACATAGTAGGTTATGTCCACTCCAAGGATCTTTTTGTTGGGAAAAAAACAATACGAGAAATGCTGAGACCTTTACGGTTTGTACCTGAAGATTACCGCGCTCAAAAGCTATTGGCATTTATGACCAAGAACAAAAAGTCTCTGGCCGTGGTGGTGGATGAGTATGGAGGCACTTCCGGCATGGTTACGTTAGAAGATCTGATAGAAGAAATTTTTGGAGAGATACGCGATGAATCAGACAAAGAAGCCCCTGTTGAGGAACAACTTTCGGAACATGAATTTATATTTTCGGCCCGATTGGATATCAGGTATCTGAACAAGACATACGACTTGAATATCCCCGAATCTGAGGCGTATGAAACGCTGGCCGGTTACATTACTCATCTTAATGAAGCGATACCAAAAGAACTCGAAAAGCTTCAATTTGAGAATATTATGTTTACAATCATCTCCACGTCACCTACCCGTATCGAGACGGTAAATGTGAGGCTGCTTGATGAAAAATAGGATGATTACAAAAAAATAACTATATTCGCGCCCTAATTTATCACAACTAAAGCTTACAACAATGGCAGTTCTTGAAAAGATCAGAGTACGCATGGGCGTATTTATCTCAGTAATCATTGGTCTTGCGTTACTATCCTTTATTATAGATCCAAGCACCCTGCAATCCGCAATGTCTATGTTTTCATCAAAATATGATGTGGGCAAGATGAATGGGAAGTCAATCTCGTATCAGGATTTTTCACGAAAAATCGACCACTATACCAGGATTCAACAATTGATCACAGGCGCTTCGAGCTTAGATGAGCGTAGCGCAGAGATGGTACAACAGCGTGCCTGGCAAGATTGTTTGGACGAATTGGTGCTCTTTCCGGCCATCAAAAAAGCGGGCATTACATTGAGTGAAGAAGAACTTTTTGATTTGACCCAGGGAAAGGAGATCTCTCCTGTTTTACAGCAGGAACCGATTTTCTCTGATGAGAGCGGGTTATTTTCTCGCTCAAAAGTGATCCAATTTGTTCAATCCGCAAGCTTTGACAACACAGGGACAACGGCGCTATATTGGCAATATTTGGAGTCTAATATAACCCAGGTGCAATTGTACACCAAGTATTCCAGCTTATTAGAAAAAAGCGCTGTGCTTAATAACATAGAGTTACGACGGAACATTGAAGAAAATAACGCCACATCGGATGTCCGTTTTGTAATGATGCCGATCTCTTTCTTCATCGATACTACCACTGCGGTCACTACTCAGGAGGTGAGGGATTATTATGAAAAGAACAAGTCGCTTTATGAACAAGAAGCTTCCAGGGATATAGATTATGTGCAGTTTACAATAGTACCTTCTTTAAGTGATATTGATCGTGCAGAGGTAGATTTTCAAAAATATTTTGAGGAGTTTTCTACAACCAAAAACTTAAAACTTTTCTTATCGCGCAACTCCGACAAAGCTTTTGACACCTACTATTATAAGGAGGGCGAGCTTGCATCGGTTGCTCCAGTGTTAGACAGTTTTGCCTTTAAAGCAACAATGGCAGACGTACTGCCTGTGACCCGCGAGGGCGATCGCTTTTTCTCAGCCAGATTGGAATCAGTCAAAACGTTGCCCGACTCTGCTTTTGTACAGCACATTCTATTGTCTTCAATTGATGGATCACGCGCTGATAGTTTGGTCAATGTGCTCAAAAGAGGCGGGGACTTTGACGCATTGGCTTCCCGGTTTTCTTTGGCTCCCGTTGCCGGCGATAAGGCTGGAGAATTGGGCTGGATGACCGCTCAAATGTTTGAAGGTGTGTTAGATACTTGCCTCACCGCTCCCATCAACACTCCCTTTAGCCTTCCATCACAATATGGGATTCATGTACTTAGGGTTACTAAAAAAACAAAGCCGTTAAAGAAGGTTCAGTTGGCTGTTTATGAAAAAACGGCCATTGCCGGAAAAGAGACCTACCAAATGTATTATGGTCAGGCTAATGAATTGGTAACTAAGAGTAACAATAAAGAGGCGCTCTTTACGCAAATTGCCTCAGAGAACGATTGGTTTGTTTATCCTGCTGTTGGTATTGCAGAGGGAGCCAAAACAGTGGCCAATATTCCCAATGCCCGCGAACTCTCACGTTGGGCTTTTGAAGCCAAACAAGGTGATGTCTCTCCGATTATCACCATAGATAATAAATATTTTATTGTAGCAGCGCTAACCGGAGTGCACGAAAAAGGACTTGCTCCGATTGCATCCAAACGCTATGAAATAGAGATGGAAGTTCGCAGGGAGAAAGAGGTGAAGCAGGTTGCCAAACGCCTAAAAGATCAGATGGCTCAAGTGTCAGATATTGAAATGTTGGCTGATTATGCAAGATTACCTGTAAGCAGACAGTCGGGGATTGCCTTTGGCTCTTTGGGGATGCAGCAATTAGAACCCAAATTTATTGGAGCTGTTTCTGGAGCGCCCTTACATACATTGGCGGGCCCTGTTGAGGGATCCATTGGCGCCTACGTCTTTACGGTTGATGACCGTCAAACCGGCTTTTTTTATACAGAAGAGGACGCCAAACGGCAACTACACCAAATCATGGGTCAGCAAAATCAGATAGCGCTCTTTCTGGTTCTGCCTAAAGCCGCTAAAGTTGTGGATAACAGGGCTAAATTCTTTTAGACATCAAGGTGAAAAAAAATTAAAATTTAAAAAAGTGCAGCAAAACTGCACTTTTTTACGATTTGTCACACCTTGTTGTAAAGGAAGCGCTATTTTTGACAGTGATGAAAAAGATAGCGCTTATATTTTATCTGCTTTTAATCTCTCTTGGCTGTTATGCCCAAAAGAGAGATGCATTGATCGTGTTCTGGAATGTAGAAAATTATTTTGATCCGTTTGATTCCGGGAAAAAAGACCCTGCGTTTACGCCTCAAGGCGCCAACCACTGGACATGGAGGCGTTTTATAGCAAAAAGAGATGCACTTGCCAAAACTTTGATTGCAACAGGCTTAGATGAGCTTCCGGTCATGGTGGGCCTTTGCGAGGTGGGGAACCGTTTTGTTCTGGAGCAGTTAGTGAGACAAACGCCGTTAGCGCCCGCTGCTTATCGCATCATCCATCGAGAGGGATCTGATGTACGGGGAATCAATGTGGCGCTGCTCTATCGCCCCGACCGTTTTCGTATCTTGTTGACACGCTTTCTTGGCGTAAACCTTCCCGATACCACACAACGTACCCGCGAAATAGTCTACGCAAAAGGAGTTTTGGACGATTTAGACACCCTGCATCTGTTTGTAAATCACTGGCCGTCAAAAATGGGCGGCGCCAAAGCCTCTTTGCCAAGGCGTATAGCTGCGGCTCAACGCCTCTGCATCAGCATTGACTCCGTGTTTCTGCTCCATCCTCACGCCAACGTTGTGGTGATGGGTGACTTTAACGACACGCCTTTGTCAAAGGTGGTGCAATCACTCTCCAAGGGGCGCCCATTGCAAAACCTCTCTGCTCCGCTGGCACGCAAGAAGCTGGGAACGATTCGTTACCGGGGGCGGTGGGAGCTGATCGACCAGTTTATTGTCTCAGAAAATCTACTCAACAAGGAGGAGCCGATTCTCACGTCCTCACTTCACTTTTCCATTTTTTCGGCTCCTTTCTTGTTGATTCGCGATGAAAAATATTTGGGTATGAAGCCATTTAGAACTTACTTAGGCCCTCGTTACCAGGGAGGTATCAGCGACCACTTGCCGGTGATTCTAAGGATTGAAAGAAATTATTAAGAGACAATATCTAAAAGTTTTGTATGTTTGCCGCATGTATGTTCATCCCAAAAAGGCGTTAGGCCAACACTTTCTTAAAGATGCTTCTGTTGCAAAACAGATTGTTGAGGCGTTGTGTTGTGTGTCTGTCCCTCAAAAACAATGTTTTAAGGTATTGGAGGTGGGGCCCGGAACAGGGGTATTGACTCAGTTTTTGCTAAAAGAGCCTCACCTTGAGCTGTTTGCTGTGGAGATCGATAGAGAATCGATAAATTACCTGCTTACCCATTATCCGGCATTAGAGGGACGATTGATAGAGGCAGATTTTTTGAAAATGAACTTGTCCGCTCTTTTTAGTTCGCCCTTTTTGGTCATAGGCAATTTCCCTTACAACATTTCGTCACAGATCCTTTTTAAAATATTGGATGTGCGCGACACCGTCCCGGTGGTTGTGGGCATGTTTCAAAAGGAAGTGGCAGAGCGCATTGCTGCGCCTCCCGGCTCCAAAACGTATGGGATCTTGAGCGTGTTGCTACAGGCGTGGTACGATATAGAATATTTGTTTACCGTTCCTGCACATCTGTTTGTACCGCCACCAAAGGTGCAATCGGCTGTGATTAGACTTGTTAGAAATGACCGTACTACATTGCCATGCTCTGAACCACTTTTTAAACAAGTGGTAAAGGCTACTTTTAATCAACGACGTAAAGCGATTCGCAACTCGATTAAGCAGGTAACGGGGGCAAGCGCCCTAACTGATCATCCCATGCTTGGGCTTAGGCCGGAGCAGTTAGGGGTACATCAGTTTGTAGAGTTGGTACAGTGGGTGGAGCAGCTCAGTAGTTCCAAACTGCCATCAACTGCACCCCTTTTCCCGTAAAGCGCATGAAGCCCGATTGCATCGGCAGCGCATTGGTTTTTGGGTTGAGGTAGGCCATGAGGTAGAGGGTGATGTTTTTGAACTGGTGGTTGTATCCGGCAAAATTGTAAACATTTTTATTTTTCCAGTCGTAATACAAAATGGCATTGGCGTTTCCAAAAAAAGAGAGAGGGTAGGTGAGGTTTACAGCTGTGAATTGAGCGTTATTGTTGTAATCAAAGACTTTGGAGCCACCGGTAAATAACAGATGTTCAAGTGTTATTCCCAGGCCATTGCCTGTGCCAATGGTGTAATCGCCTCCTATGGTGGTCATTAGTTGGTTTTTGAGGGGAACGCTGTCGGTCAGGTATGTCCACGAAGTTTCAAACCAAAAACCCACCACCACATCGGCGCGAACGTCAAACCCCATACGGTGCTCCTTTGTGGCGTGGGTTGTGTAACTAAAAGCCATCTCACCTCGGTTAATGGGAAATTGAACACGTGCGCCCACTTCGGGCTTGAGATCACCCTTCATGATTTTTGCGTCTTTGTTCATGGCCAATCCCCACAGCCAGATGTTGGCATTGTTTTTAAAGTAGTAGCGAAACAGTCCGCCCCAAACGCCATCGGTCATTTGAAGCGGGTCGCGGGCGTCCATCTTGTCAAACCACATGAGGGGACGCAACATTTGCGCCGACCCAAAGTTTATTTTTTGTAGTCCGGCGCGAAACTCCATTTGGTTGGTGGCAAACCGCACCCAGAGTCGGTAAGGTTTGAGGGTTCCGTCGCTCTCAAATTGCGAGAAAGGTTTCATTCCAAAGTCGCCAAATATATTTGCAGATGCCTCAAGATCAAATTTGTTGTGATTAGTGTACTTTATTTGCGGGATGTATCGCCCTCCAAACCATAAAGTTTTGTCCAAGTCGGGTGTGAATTGACCCCACGTGGAGAGCTGACCGCTAAAACGAAAGTTTGGCTCCTGCGCCCAAGCGGTAGTGAAAAGAAGTAGAAACACTATTTGGTGGACGAAACGCTTCATTATCTCAAACTTGCTTTGCTAAAAATGTGGGCGTCAATTTTTTTGTCAAATTCGATTTTTGTAATGATCCAGTCGGTGCCGTCGCCGTCTCGCAGCATGTCGTTGTAGTTCATTTTCATGGGAAACCACCTGTTGCCTATTCGTTTTACATCGCTCAGTGTGATGCGTTTGAGCAACTGTCCGCTTTTGGCAAAAAGCTCCTGTTTAAGGGGGATCATGCGCTGAACGTCTACCCAGATTTTTTGCGAGGGGTACGCCACATCGTCCACTTTTGCCGTCAAAAGCAGCACGTAACAGTCGCGTTCATCAACCTGCTCCTTGCCGGATAGCGTGGCGTTGTAGAGGTCTGTCATTTTGCGGTCGTCCATCATGTCTTCATAAGAGAGGTCGGAGCCCATGACCGATTGACGCAGCATGTGCCCCGATATCATAATGGTACG
>WQYK01000022.1 GCA_009781275.1 Bacteroidales bacterium
ACTCCAACACCCATAATCCACCACCTAAGCGTCCCGCGTGTAAGAAAGAGTCCCAAAACAAAAAGAAAGACAATGACCGCCCCCAAATACATAGGCCCTGCGGTAAAGGGCTGCGAACCCCAATAGGCGGACTGTCCCCTTACAATCTGCTCCGCATTTGGATATCCTTGCGATTTAAGCCATTGAACCGTTTCTGAATCTTTACCAAAAGCTTCGCCGCTTGAAGCGCCTCCTTTATAATTTGGAATCAACAGGTTGAACGTCTCTCCCGGACTGTAGCTCCACATGGTGGCATAGTCGAGCTTAAGCCCCTTCTTTCCCGCATTTTGCTCATCTCCGGACAACTCCGATCCCCCTCTCATGGAGTATTTGGCATACTCCTGAGTTGGCCATAAATGATTGATATTGGTTGCTATACCCAACAACCCTCCGGCTAATACCGCACAGGAAGTAAGCATAAAACGTCTCCATTTTTTCTCTTTGACGGCCGTATAAAACTCAGCCGCCACAAAACAGAGCACAATCATACCCAAATAGTAGGTAATCTGCGGATGGTTAGCTTTAACCTGAAAACTCAATGCAAGCGCAAAGAGTCCTGCTCCCAGCAACATACGTTTTCGATAAGCATACACCACCGCCGCCAACACCCACGGCATAAAAGCAATCGCTATCATTTTGGTGTTATGCCCCACCTGTATGATTTGAAAATTGTAGGAACAGAAAGTGATGCCAATAGCCCCCACTATGGAGAGCCATGGATTCACGCCAAAGGCCAACAGCATCAAAAAGCCACCAATCAAACTAATGATCAAGTAGCTGGGTGGTCGCTCCCCCCAAAAGAGCAAATCATAAAGATATTTGGTAAAGTCGCCTTTATAGACCACCGATATGGTAACGGCGGGCATGCCCGAAAACATAGAGTTTGTCCAGAGCGTCGGTTCATCATTTGGATTTGCCTGATTATGCGAGACTATTTCACGCGACATCCCATGCCACGCCGCAATATCGGATTGATTAACCACTTTGCCCTTTAGCACATCCGGAGTATAAGCATAAGCCAACGCCACAAACAGCGGAATGGCGCAAATATGGGGAATCCATTTTTTGAGGTTTATCATAACGATTTGTTTTAAGCTACAAAGATATTAAAAACTACTTGTAAGTAACTCCGCCATCTTACCGCAAAGATTTTTTCGACTATAAGCGGCAATGGCTTGGGGTAAAGATGCATCCCAACGCTTTTTTTGGCAAAAGAGGCTGTAGTAGTGCAACACGCTGCGTTTGACTCCCTCAAAATCTTCAAATTCGTGCATCGTTCCGGCGTTGCATTGGGTCAGTATCTCTGCCAAATCCCCATCAACGGGGCCAATCCCCAGAATGGGTTTTCTTGCAGCCAAATATTCAAAGAACTTTCCGGTGATGATGCCTTTGGATTCGGGCTCTTTTTTGAGGGAGAGGAGCAGGATGTTTGCCTCTTTTTGATACGTCACAGCTTCTAAATGAGGAACGTATGATACAAATTGGGTAGATGGAGACAAACCGGTATCTTCAATAGATTTTTTTATAACGCCGTCTGTTTGTCCTACCAAGACTATGCGCAAATCTTGTGCAAAGTCTTTGTTTTCACGAACAATTGATGCAATGGCGCGCCAAAATTGGTCGGGATTGGCGTCTCGGGTAAAGAGGCCGGTGTGGCAAATGGTGAAAGCATGATGCGTCTCTACTTCACGCTCCACAACAAAATCATCGTCGTCATATCCATTGGGAATCACCTCAATCCGTTTGGTGCCCAAAGGCAAAAAGTCCCGTTTCATTTGAGGAGAGACTACCGTAACTACATTGGCTTCATGCACCACAGCCCGCTCTGCCTTTTTATGACGCCTTACTATGTAGGGCAACATCTTGAGGTGCTTAAAGTAGTACATTCCCGTCCATGGATCTCTAAAGTCAGCCAACCATGGAATTCCTGTTTTACGGTGAAGCTCTTTACCAATCAGGTGCATTGAGTGCGGTGGGCCGGTGGTAATAATCCAATCCACCGGCTCTTTTTTAAGTTGTTTTTTCAAATAGCGCACAGAGGGACGACGCCAAAAGCAGCGCGGGTCGGGAAAGAAGAGGTTGCTGCGGATAAAGAGGGCCAAACGCTCTTTCCAAGAGCTCTTTTTGGTAGAGTCGGAGATAAATCCGGGCTGCAAGTTCTCTCCTTTTTTACCTGTAAACCATTTATATACAGAATATGGTTCAAAAATCGGACGCTTCCACACCTGTAGGTTTGGAGAGATTTCCCCAAGCAGCTCCTCGTCCCGCGCCATCAACTCGGGATTTTGAGGTGTATAGATAATCGGCTCCCAGCCAAACTCCGGCAGGTATTTGGCCATTTTTAGCCAACGTTGCACCCCCGATCCGCCTGATGGAGGCCAGTAATAGGTAACGATCAGTACCCGACGGCTGTTCACAATGAGATTACTGCTTTATAAATATGTCATACAACACATTAACCGCCTTATATTGTATGGTCATCAAGCCGCCGGTTCTCCCTCCCGCAGAGCCGTTGGTCATCATAATGAATCCAAATTTTTTCTCAGGCTCAAAGTACATGGCGCTGTAGAGGCCATACGCCGATCCGGTGTGTCCCCTCATCCTTTCTCCCTCAATCACTCCCGATGGGGCAATGGCAAAGCCATAGCCATTTGCTGTTCCGTCTGGAAACTGGTAGGGAGCATGCATCGCCGCCACGCTCTCAGGCTTTAATATCTGCACTCCATTCCACGTTCCCTGATTCATTTGAACCAGCATGTGTTTGGCTAAATCCTTGGGAGCAACCTTCATGCCACCTGTCGGAGAGAAAATGGGCGCCGAACGACCCATCACGTACTCTTCCAGTTCGGCCGCTCTGCTTGTGTACGCGCCGGCAGATGCAGTAAATTGCCCATTTCTATAGTCATAGAGCGTAACAAATTCGGAGCGATCAAACGCGTCCACATTAAAATTGGCATGAAGACCCAGCGGATCAAGAATGTGCTTTTTGACATAAAGATCAAAGCGCTCGCCGGAGTGGATTTCGACTAAGCCGCCCAACAAGTTATATCCCAAGTTACAATACTCGTACTGGGTACCGGGCGCATATTGATTGTAGGCGCGCCAGTACTCTTGGGTTAGTTCAGGATCGATCACATTGTAAGAAAAGTAGCCCGTTGTATCGTTCAAACTTGTGGTGTGTGTGAGCAGCATCCGGTAGGTGATGGGGATGTCGGGATGGTTTGGATTACGCAAAGGCATGCCCAGCGCAATACTTGCGTCGTCGTCCAGGCCAAATTTGCCCTGTTCATAGAGCTGCATAATAGCAGTCGATGTAAACGATTTAGATATAGAAGCAATTCTAAAGATGTCGTCGGTACCGATTTTTGTACCCTCCTCAATGTTTTTGGCGCCAAACGCTCCGGTGTATACAATCTGATTGTCTTTGACCACCGCAACAGAAAGTCCTACTGCGTTGAGTTCTTGAATAAGTTCGTTCATAGCCTGATCGGCTTTTTGCGCTTGTTGCGCAAAAGTGAGGTCGGACGATACAATCAGCAAAGCCGCCACAAAAAGAGCAGAGTAAACTAGTGTTTTCATAAATTTCTGTTCTACTTATTAATAAATATATTGTACAAGGCGTTGATGACATCTGATTGTATGGTGAGAAAACCATTTTCGCCCCGCTTGGCCTCGTAGCCGTTGGTCATCATCACAAAGCCAAACTTTTTCTCCGGCTCAAAAAACATGGCGCTGTAGAGGCCGTAGGCCGATCCGGTGTGTCCCTTCATTGCCTCTCCTTCTATCAAATTGTATGTGGTGCGAATGGCAAAACCGTAATCTTCTGTTTTTTGTGGATAATCATGAGGAGTTTGCATGGCGGTTACACTCTCTGCGCTCAGGATGCGTACATTGTTATATATACCACCGTTTATTTGCACCAGCATGTGTTTGGCCAAATCTTTGGGAGCGATTTTCATCCCACCTGTAGGAGAAAAGATGGGCGTCGTCCTCCCCATCACGTAGTTTTCCAACTCTGCAGCCCTGCTGCGATAGGCGTCGGGAGAGTCAATAAATTGCTCGTCCTCGTATTCATAAAGCGAAACAAATTCGGCGCGATCAAAGGCGTCTACATTAAAATTCGCGTGAAGACCCAACGGATCAATGATGTGTTTTTTGACATACAAATCAAAACGCTCACCGGAATGAATCTCGACCAAACCGCCCAGCAAATTATACCCAAGGTTGCAATATTGGTATTGAGTCCCTGGTTCGTATTGATTGTAAGCACGCCAATACTCCGGAGTCCTAAGCGGATCTATCACAGTATAAGAAAAGTAGCCGGTGGTGTCGTTTATACTGGAGGTGTGGGTAAGTAACATCCGATAGGTGATGGGGATATCGGGATAGTTTGGATTGCGCATGTGAATGCCCAGGGCAACGCCCGCATCGTCATCCAAATCAAATTTACCCTGCTCATACAGCTGCATCATCGCTGTGGCAGTAAATGATTTGGATATGGAGGCAATTCTAAAGATGTCGTCAGTTCCGATTTTGGTACCTTCATCAATGTTCTTGGCGCCAAAGGCTCCGGTATATACAATCTTGTTGTCTTTGACTACCGCCACAGAGAGGCCCACTGCGTTGAGTTCTTCAATTAGGTCATTCATAGCTTGGTCGGCTTGAATTTTGAGGTCTGGGCCGCACGATACAACAAACAGAGCCGCCACAAAAAGAGCAGAATAAAGGAGTGTTTTCATAGATTGAGATTTTGAGTTTGAGATAGGAAACAAAGGTACAAAAAAAGAGTGACGATGCATCATAACTAAAAAAAAGCACTACATTTGCACAAATTTCGTTCTTAAAATGTGATTTTTATCACATAATCGGAACATAACGTGTGATTTTTATGAGAATAGAGAGAAATATGATCGAAAAATTGGCGGCTTGGAAAACATCTACAGACCGAAAACCGCTTATTTTGCAGGGCGCACGTCAAATAGGCAAGACATGGGCAATGCAGACATTTGGCGAGCAGTATTTTGAGCATACAGCTTATTTCAATTTTGATGAAACGGAGGAGCTTAAAAACGAGTTTGAAAAAACAAAAAATCCCCAACGACTGCTTGGGCAACTGCAGTTATATACCCATCCGCCCATTTTGCCCGAAAAAACGCTGATTATTTTTGATGAAATTCAGGAATGTAATGCAGCATTAAACAGTTTGAAATATTTTTGCGAAAACGCGCCCCAGTATGCAATCGTTGCCGCCGGTTCGTTACTTGGTGTATCCATGTCTAAAGGCGACTCGTTTCCTGTTGGCAAAGTCAGTTTTTTGCCCATGTTTCCTGTTTCGTTTAAAGAATTTTTGTTTGCTGCTGCCCCCGATTTATTCGATTTTTTAGAGAAAAAAGAGGATCTGTTGGAGATGCCGTTGATTCTTTTTAATCGTTTGTTGGAGGAATTTAGGAGATATCAACTGACAGGCGGAATGCCAAAAGCAGTTGCCAATTTTTTGGATAACAAAGGTGTAGAAAAAGTAGAAGAAGATTTGCAAGAAATTTTGAATGCCTATTCGCACGATTTTTCTAAGCACGCCTCAACAAAAGATATTCCAAAAATTACGGCTATTTGGCAATCTTTACCCTCGCAGCTTTCGCGGGAAAACCGCAAATTTTTGTACAAACTTATTAAAACAGGCGCAAGGGCGCGGGAATACGAAGACGCTTTGCTATGGCTGCAACACGCAGGCTTGGTGTATCGTGTTTTTGCCAACGCCAAACCGGCATTGCCATTGAGCGCGTATGACGATTTGTCGGCGTTTAAACTCTACGTTTCAGATATTGGATTGTTGCGCCGTTTGGCAAAACTACCGCCCGAAATTATTGTAAACAACAGCCCTTTGTATATCGAATTTAAAGGCGCTATGACCGAAAATTACATCTTACAATCGCTAACGCCTCAATTTGATGTGCCTTTGCGTTATTGGACTTCCGAAGGAAAAGCCAAAGTCGATTTTTTGTTGCAAAATTCGCTTGATATCATTCCGATAGAGGTAAAATCCGCGCACAGCGTGGCAGGAAAAAGTTTGGCTGTTTATAACGATTTATACTCGCCTAACTTGCGTATTCGTTTTTCTTTCAATAATTTACGAAAAGACGGAAATCTGTTGAACATTCCCGTATTTCTTGCCGATTGGACAAAGAAATTCATCAATCTAATATGATTCGTACATCGTAGCTATTGACTCTTTCCCCTGCAGGCAATCTCCCAAACCGCCACCAACCGATTCTCTTTTACCACACAATAGCAATCATGCAGGTTGACCGTAGTACAACCATGTGAAGGCCATATCTCTACCAAGTCCCCCACTTTCAGATCATCGGCCTCGGGCTTGAGCGCCAACCGTCCATGCTCTTCTGACAATCCCTCTAAGGTAGCGCCCTGTAACCACAGCGGCTGCGGTTTTCCAAACTCATGCGTAAGGCTCTTCATTCCGGAGTCGATAAGGGCTAAACCCGGTTGAGGTTTGCTAATGACCGTTGCAAGCACCCACAAAGCAGGACGAAACACGTCGTTACCCAAAACTCCGGAATAGCAGCTATCCATAAAAACGTACGACCCCGCTTCGATCTCAGTAATGCCGGAATAGACGCCTGACATGTCATAAGTTCCTGTCCCTCCAGCAGATACAATCTCAACAACAAAGCCGTTATCTCTAAGCATCTGTGCTGAATCTACCAATATTCTATTGGATGACAGACACTCCTCTGTGCGTTCCTGTTTGTTGGCCGTAAATACACAATGTCCTTCATATCCCATCAATCCCTTAAAAATCAATCCCTGCTTTGTGGTTATGTATTTGGCCATATCCAAAGTCTGCTCCATGGAGCGTGTGCCGCAACGGTCGTTGCCCACGTTGACCTCTATCACCACCCCAATGCGGGAGCCAAACTTCAAGGCGGCCCGATCCAAGTCGTCAATATTGCTTTTGTTGTCAACGGCCACTTTGATATCTACCCTACTCGCCAACGCCGCCAATCGCTCCGGCTTCCCATACCCGGCCACCTGATTGGCAATCAAGATATCTGTTATCCCATGTTCCGCCATCACCTCTGCCTCGGAGAGCTTGGCGCAGGTGATTCCAATCGCCCCCGCCCGCATTTGCAGGTGCGCAATCATGGGGCTCTTGTGCGTTTTAATATGAGGCCTAAGCTTTACGGGCCCTTGAAAAAGGGCTGCCATTTGGTTTAGGTTTTTTTCAAAGATGTCTAAATCAAGGATTAAGGCTGGGGTGGGAATGTGCTCCCTGGGCATTCCAATGGTGAGGTTGTTGGTCATGATGTGAGATGTTAGATTAGTACAAAGGTAGTACTTTATTTTGCACTATGGATAGTGCGATTTTGTATCAAATGTGCACTATGCAAAGTGCGTTTTTTCATATGCAAAATTGTATATATGCAAAACTGTATATATTTACTTCATGATTATTCAAAATTAAATTATTGCTTTTGCAATTATTTAAAACATAATAATGATAAAACAACGTTTAGCAAATAGAAATTTATGGGATCGGCTACGGTTTGTGAAGCATCTGTGTCCACAGAAATATATTATATAAAGGTATGTTTAGCAAATCGCCATCTGATCGTGTATTTTTTAGCGAGAACCGAATGCTGACTTGAGGCGAATATGTCTCTCTGAACATTTTTAAACTTTTTGCCTTTACATTGGTTCCGCTCTTTACCTCTGTGGGCACAATGTGAGCTCCATACTGCATCACAAAATCCACCTCGCTGGTTTTACCGCTTGTCCAATAGTAAAGAGTCTGTTTTGCTAACTGTTGAAGCACAAATTGCTCGGCTATCAAGCCGTTGAATTGGTCAAAAATGGCGGTTTTGCTGTTTATGACTTCAAACGGGATCTCTGCAAGGCTTCTAAACAGGCCAATATCAACAAAATATAGTTTAAAAGCCTGGGGATTCACGTAGGATTTAAGGGGTATTTTGTTGCCGCTATGAACTTGATACACACGCCGTACTATTCCTGCGTCAACGAGCCACTCAATTGCCATCTCATATTCTCTTGCTCTTGCGCCCGATTTGACAACACCATAGATAAATTTTTCGTTCTCCTTGGCAAATTGCGAAGGTAAGCTGTCAAAAATCTGACGTATACGCACAGCAGTTGTGTTGTCGGTGTGTTTGATAAAGTCTTTTTGATAGTTACTCAAGATCTCTTTCTGAATGGCGTTTATGTTTTCAACATTTTTATTTTCTATCCAGTCGGCAACTGCTTCTGGCATTCCGCCAATATACATGTATTGCTTAAATAAATCTGATAGAATCTCATTAAAAGTTGTTTCGTACGGATTTGATTTTAAGAACTCCACAATATTTTCGCGTCCGTTGGCCCATAAAAACTCTTCAAAATCCATTGGCTCCAGTTTGAGCGTATGTACCTTTCCAACAGGAAACGAAGTCTCTTTATGCAGAAATATTCCAAGTAGACTTCCTGCTGTAACAATGTGATATTCTGGCGTATCCTCGTAAAAATATTTAAGAGACGTCAAGCTGCGCGGCACTTCCTGCGCTTCGTCAAAAATGAGCAAAGTGTCGGAAGGCGAAATCTTCATATTCAAATAGAGTTCGAGCATGGTAATGATTCGCTTTGGATCGATTGAGCCATTGAACAGCTCTATCAGTTGCTCGCTCGGGTTCTGAAAATTGATATACGCCACATTTTTAAAATATTGCCTGCCAAAATCTTTGAGCAAATAGGTCTTGCCCACCTGGCGTGCACCTTCGAGCAATAGAGGTTTTCTACCTTTTCCCTCTTTCCATTTAAGCAATTCTGGCATTAGTTTGCGTTCCATATTTTTTCGTTTGATGAACTATTTTTCAAAATGCAAAGGTAATAAATTATTTATCAACACTTACACATTTTTGCCACGAATAATGCCTGCTTTTTACACAAAAACGCCACGAATAATGCCAATGTTTTACACATCTTTCAAAATATTCACACTACAACCTTTTTTTGTTTTATCTTTGTAGGGATGATCGACAAAATTAAAACAGCAGAAACTCCCTTGATGAAGCAATACTACACCATCAAGGCGCAACATCCCGAGGCGTTGTTGCTTTTTCGCATGGGCGATTTTTACGAAACCTTTGGCAACGACGCCATTCTCACCAGCAAGATTTTAGGAATTGTACTCACACGCAGGGCCAACGGCGCTGCGGCAAGCGTGGAGCTGGCTGGGTTTCCGTATCACTCATTAGACACTTATCTCCCCAAGTTGGTGCGTGCAGGTTATAAGGTGGCGGTGTGCGAGCAGTTGGAGGATCCAAAGCTTACCAAAACATTGGTAAAGAGAGGTGTTACAGAGCTCCTCTCCCCCGGTGTCGCCTACAATGACCAAATACTCACCTCAAATCAACACAACTTTTTGGCCTCCCTGGTCTTTCAAAAGGATCAGGCAGGAATCGCCTTTTTGGATATCTCCACAGGAACGTTCTCTTTGTCTCAAGGGTCGTTAGACTACATTGACAGGTTATTGAATCAGTTTGCCCCCAAGGAGATTTTGCTCCAAAAAGGGTATGAAAACGGATTTAAGGAGCGGTTTGGAGACCATCACTACTGCACCCGCTTGGATGAGTGGGCTTTTGCACCCCAGGCCGCTCGCGATAAGTTGCTTAAACATTTTCAGGTTGAGACACTAAAGGGATTTGGTGTTGAGGAGCTTGATCTTGGAGTGACCGCAGCAGGCGCCGCCCTCTTTTACCTTGAGTTGACCAAACACGATCAATTGGGGCACCTCTGTTCTCTCCAACGTATTGATGAATCGGACTATATGTGGTTAGATCGATTTACGATCCGCAATTTAGAACTTTTTGCATCTTTTGACCCCAAGGGGAGCAGTTTGATTGACGTCATTGACAAAACAATTACACCAATGGGCGCCAGGCTGTTGCGCCAATGGTTGGTGATGCCGTTAAACGATCGCATTGCACTTGAGCGCCGTTACCAAGTTATTGACGCTTTTATGTCTCACTCGGACATGGCCAAAAACATTGCCCGATGCCTATCTCAAATTGGTGATTTGGAGCGACTTGTCTCAAAAGCGGCTGCCGGTCGCCTTGCACCCAGGGAGGCAGTACAGATCAAGAAGGGATTGGAAGAGATCAAAACCATTTGCAAAGAGGCCTTGCCATCTGCGGATATTCAGGAGCTGGCGCAACACCTTGACCCATGCATTGAATTGATCGCCTGTATAGAACGCAACCTGTTGCCGGAACCGGCACAGCAAATCGGTCGCGGTGACGTTATTGCAATCGGATGCCATCCGCAACTGGATGAGCTGCGCCACAAAGCAAGGCACGGCAAAGATTATATTCAACAGATGCAGCAGCGCGAGAGTGAGCGCACAGGCATCTCCTCTTTAAAAATCAGCTACAATAACGTCTTTGGATACTACATAGAGGTGCGCAACACCCACAAAGACAAAGTACCGCCCGAATGGATCCGCAAGCAGACACTTGTAGGGGCAGAGCGCTACATTACACAGGAACTCAAAGAGTATGAAGATCAGGTTTTGGGCGCCGAAGAGCATATTCTCGCATTAGAGCAGGAGCTATACGCCGCCTTGATTGTCGAAATTCAAAAAGAGATTCGTCCTTTGCAACAGAACGCCCGCATTTTGGCGCAAATCGATGTACTGCTCGGCTTCTCTATCTTGGCCAAATCCAATCGCTATTGCCGACCTCAACTCTTTGATAACAACACTTTAGAGATTAAACAGGGGCGCCATCCGGTCATTGAACAACTCCTTCCTCCCAATGAAAAATATGTAGCTAACGACCTCTATTTGGATTGTGAAACGCAGCAGATTATCATCATTACGGGGCCCAACATGTCGGGAAAGAGCGCGTTGTTGCACCAAACCGCGCTCATTGTACTTCTGGCACAGAGCGGTTGTTTTGTGCCGGCAAAATCGGCCAACATAGGCATTGTTGATAAGCTCTTTACCCGCGTAGGCGCCTCCGACAACATCTCCCGCGGAGAGTCCACCTTTATGGTAGAGATGTTAGAAGCGTCCGGCATTCTGCACAACTTGTCGCCCAAGTCGTTGGTTATCTTAGATGAGCTGGGGCGCGGCACCAGCACTTACGATGGTCTCTCTATTGCCTGGGCCATTGTCGAATACATCCACCTGCATCCCTCCGCACGCGCCAAAACGCTGTTTGCCACCCACTATCATGAACTAAATGAGATGGCTGCACAGTTTCCCCGCGTGAAGAACTTTCACGTATCGGTCAAAGAGACAGACAATAAAGTGCTTTTCCTGCGAACGCTCAAGCCGGGAGGAGTGGCCCATAGTTTTGGGATTCACGTTGCCCGCATGGCAGGCATGCCCCAATCCGTACTCCGGTGCGCCGAAAAGATGTTGAAACAATTAGAAGCGCATGCGCCGGATCCAAAAGCAAAAACAAGCGCCTCCCCCCACTATCAACTCTCCATTTTTCCTGTAGAAGATCCTCTTTTGGTACAACTTAAAAACGATATTCTAAACGTAGACATCAACCAGTTGTCGCCTTTAGAAGCCTTTGATTTGTTACGTGAACTAAAAAAACGGATCGGGGTGTAGGATGTCTGCCTAAAGATGCTTAACTTGCACGATTATTATTCCAACAAAAAAGCACATGCGCACCATCGTCATATTTGTTAAACTCTTGGGAGAGAGCTTTGGTTTTGCTATGAGCTCGGTAAGAGCCGACAAGACGCGCGCCTTTCTCTCCCTTTTGGGCGTCACCATTGGCATCTTCTCCATTGTGGCCGTATTTACCGCCATTGAATCTTTAGAGGGAAACGTTCAGCGGAGCCTCTCCGCCATGGGATCTGATATTGTGTACATTCAACAATGGCCCTGGGCACTGGAAGAGGGAGAAACAGAGTATAAGTGGTGGGAATACCGCCAAAGGCCCACCAATACGTATGAAGAGTTTTTAAATCTTCAACAAAACTGCACCTCAGCAGAATCGGTGGCACTTGCACTTGGCTTTAATAAAGAGGTAAAGTATGGGCGTAACTCCATCTCATCCGTAACCATTCAAGGCGTCACTGCCGACTGGTCGGCAGTTTCACCCATCACAATGGGAACAGGTCGCTACTTTTCACAAATGGAGGCCAACGGCTCTCATAACGTGGCTATAATTGGTTATGGTATTGCAGAGGAGTTGTTTAAGGGAGAAGACCCTCTGGGAAAAATGATCAAAATCGCAGGTAATAACACCCGCGTGATCGGAACCTTAGAAGAAGAGGGCATGGGAGGACTTTCTCTCACAGAATCTGATCAAGTTGTTTATATTCCCTACCAATATGCCTGCACCATGGTCGATCCCCGTATTATGGGGCCAACCATTGCCGTCAAAAAGAAGCCTTCTGCTGATAAAGACGACTTTCTGGGAGAGATCAAGACGCTCTTTAGAAATGCGCGAAGACTTAAGCCCAGTCAAAAAGACAATTTTAGCATCAATGAAGTAAGCATCATCCAGGACATTGCCAATACAATATTTGGAACCATTAGCATGGTTGGTTGGATTATTGGGGGGTTTTCTATCCTGATTGGGGGTTTTGGCGTGGCCAATATTATGTTTGTATCTGTAAAAGAGCGAACAAACATCATCGGGATTCAGAAAGCGATGGGCGCAAAAAACTATTTTATCTTAACACAGTTTCTCTTTGAGGCTGCGCTTTTGGCGGTGATGGGAGGCATCGTGGGCATACTGATTGTCTATGCAGGCACCCAGTTTGTGAGCTACAACTATGATTTTCAGATGACCCTCACTTTAGGCAACGTCCTTCGCGGTGTGATCGTATCTACCGTCATTGGATTGGTCGCCGGCGTCATTCCCGCCTACACCGCTGCACACCTCAATCCGGTTGAGGCGATTAATTCTAAGTAAATTTTTGCTTTTAAATCAAAACGCAAACAAATCAATCATTGTCACTTCGCTTTGTATATTGCCCCAATATTCGTTGTGTCTTACGCCATACGTTGTGATAAGTGTGATATGTATCGCTTTTTTGGTTTTGGTTTGAGCGCGAAAAACGCCTCGTTTATTTCGTAGAATTTCATCATAACTTTTGTCGATAATAAACTCTTCCGAAGCGTATTTCATCTCACAAAGATTGATTACTTTGTCGTTTCGTTCTATCAGTAAGTCGATTTGCGCAGTGCTTTCTTTGTCGTTACTGCGCCATGAAGCCGTTTTTGTCAAAACGCCCGCAATGCTTAACTTGTGCTTGATTTGTGGCAGATGAGCCAGGCAAACCTGCCTGTTCTTCTTTACGTCCAACCATAATCCTATACTTTATTCCTGGCTGCAAGTATACAAAAAATATATGATACAGCCAACAATAATTTTTATTTCTGGCTGTAAGTGTCAAAAATTTATCGTTACAGCCAATAAAAATTTGCACAATCAAAAAAAGTTCGTATCTTTGCCTGACCGTTCAGTCAATAAATGAACGACCGTTTGACCAAAATTTATTTAACCTTATATAAGATGCCAAGAACACCGGAACAATACGAAGAGATCAGGAACGCAAAAAAGAAAATAATCTTAGACGCAGCATTAAAATTGTTTGCAGAAAAGGGATTTGCATCGTCTTCAATCAGCTGCATTGCAGAAGAAGCAAATATTTCTAAAGGGCTAATGTACAACTACTTCAAATGCAAGAACGAGCTTCTTAAAACCATCGTCCTCTCATTCATGAACGAAATTGGCGAAATGCTCGACCCCAACCGCGACGATATACTCAACGAACAAGAAGCGAATCAGTTCTTTGACAAATATTTTGAGATGCTGATGACACGTACCGAGGAGACCAAACTCTTTACGCAACTTACGGTGCAACCGGAAGTGATACAAGTTATTTCTGATAGCGAGCTGATGCCCGACATCTCCAAACAGGGCAAAATGATGATCTCTTTTTTTGCCGGCATCCACAAAGAGAACACGCAAATGGTGTTGATGAACTATGCCGCTATTATAAAAGGTATCACAGTGCTCTATGTTTTTGCGCCCAAAAAGTATCCGGATGAAGTGATGCTTCAATACAGAGATTATCTAAAAAATATGTTTATTAATAAAATATGAAGACAAACCATGTAATTTCAATGAAAGAGGTCGTAAAAAATTTCCCCATTGGCGGAGGCTTCTTTACAGCGTTGAACAACGTCACTATCGATTTTAAAGAGGGCGAATTTACCGGACTTGTGGGGCCAAGCGGCTCGGGAAAAACAACACTGTTAAACATTATCGGCTCTTTGGACACGCCAAGCCAAGGAGAGGCAATCGTATTGGGGAAAGCGATCCAAACGCTCTCTGCAAAGCAGTCGGCGGCGTTGAGGAACGTCAATATTGGATTTATTTTCCAGAGTTACAACTTGTTGCCTGTCTACACTGTGTACGAAAATGTAGAATTTGCACTTCTTTTACAAAAAAAGAGCGCCACAGAACGCCGTAAAATGGTAATGGACGCTTTGGAGTGGGTAGGTTTGACCGACAAAGAGAAGTCGCGTCCGTCTCAATTGAGCGGGGGCGAGTCGCAGCGGGTGGCCATAGCGCGGGCCATGGTAAAACGTCCGCCCATTGTGCTTGCCGACGAGCCCTCTGCAAACCTTGATGCGGCCAATTCGCACCACATCCTCAAAACCATGCTCAAACTCAATCAGGAGCTCAAGACCACGTTCATCTTTGCCACACACGACGAGAAGGTGATGCACTACCTCACCCGAATCGTACACCTGAGAGACGGTCAAATAGACAGCATAACCACCAAAGACAACTAAGGTTATGTTGCTCATAAAGACTGCTTTCAAAAACATTATCGGCAGCGGAAAACGAACATGGCTCAACGTTACCGTACTGTCGCTCACGCTCGTGATCATGGTGGCCTACGCCGGAACCAACGACGGATTTGTAGAGGAGGCCCGCCGCGAAACGCGTGAATGGGAAATCCGAGAAGGACAACTTTGGCATCCCGAATACGATCGCTTTGATATCTTTACGCTGCAAGATGCACATGGCGTTATTCCCGACGAGTTGGCTCCATGCGTACAATCCGGCGCCTCTGTTCCGATTTTGGTGCTGCAAGGCTCCATGTTTCCCAAGGGAAGATTGCAAAACGTACTGTTAAAAGGGATTCCCGTTTCTCAAACCGCACTTGCACTCCCCTCTTGGGAAATCGTCCCCGACGGCAGCGGCGATATCCCCGCCATCATTGGCAAGCGCATGGCCAAATCTGCCGACATGACTACCGGTGACCGCGTAATGCTCAGGTGGCGCGATCACAACGGCGTATTTGACGCACGGCAAATAGTGATTGTCCACATTTTTGACTCCAAAGTTCCTGCTGTGGACGGCGGACAGATATGGTTTAACTTAGATGACCTTTATGAAATGTCGGGAATGGCCGGTCAAGCCACCTACTTTGTACAGACTCGCGATTGTTTGGTGATGTCCGACGTTGCCGGCTGGCACTTTAAAGACCTCAAGTTTCTAATGAAAGACATTGACATCATGGAACAAACAGCCCGTATGGAGGGCGTGATCATCTTTGTCATCCTGTTGTCTATTGCCCTGTTGGCGGTGTACGATACGCAGGTGTTGTCGATCTTTCGCAGGCAAAAAGAGATTGGCACTTATGTAGCTTTAGGCATGACGCCACGAACGGTAACGTGGCTCTTTACCTTAGAGGGAACCACTTACAGCATTTTGGCGGCATTGGTATCCTTTGTTTGGGGAGCGCCGCTCCTTGCGTTGTACGCATCCTATGGAATCCCCATACCCGGCAGCGACGACTACGGAATCGCCATGGGCGATGTGCTGGTGCCTGTTTTTAAGGTCTCATCGATTTTGATCACCTTTGGGGTGGTGGCGCTATTTTCTGCATTGGTCAGTTACCTGCCTGCACGCAAAATAGCGCGTCAGAATATGGTGTTGGCGCTAAAAGGTAAAATTCATTGATTAAAAAGCGATTACTATGATAAAATTCTTATTAAAAGGAATTATCCGCGACAGGGCGCGTAGCCTTTTGCCTGTGATTGTGGTGACTATAGGCGTATTTGTGGTGGTATTTCTTGAGGGGATTATGGGAGGGATGTTGGACAACATGGTGAGAATGACCTCCAATTTTCAAACGGGACACATCAGGGTGATGACCCGCGCTTACGCCCAAGAAGAGGAGCAAAAACCCAACGATTTTGCACTGCTCGACGTAGAAGAAATTGTTGATTTGCTTCAAAGCCACTTTCCCTCGGTCGACTGGACGCCCAGAATCATGTTTGGCGGATTGCTCGATATTCCCGATGCACAGGGCCAAACCAAAGCGCAAGGGCCCGTTATGGGACAGTCATTTGATTTGTTGTCGCCACACAGTCGTGAAGCTGAGCGTATTGGACTTAAAAAGGCGCTTGTTTCCGGCAATCTGATCCGGCAGTCGGGAGAAGTTTTGGTGAGCGTTGATTTTGCCCAAAAGTTTGACGTGACACCCGGCGACACCGTAACATTTTTTGGCTCAACAATGTATGGCTCCATGACTTTTGCCAACTACACCGTGGCAGGCATCCTCCGATTTGGCACTACTGCTCTTGACCGCGGCGCCATCATCCTTGATATTACCGATGCCCGTATTTTACTCGACATGGAAGACGCCGCCAGCGAAATCTTTGGCTTCCTCCCCGATGAGCAGTATGACCGCGACCTTGCCGAATCGATCAAAACAAGCTATCACGCGCTCCAACCCCAAGACGATGACGAATTTGCTCCCCTCATGCTTCAACTTGCCGATCAACCGATGATGGGCCAGATGCTCACATACTTAGACACCGTTTCCGGCGTGATGATCGCCCTCTTGGTCTTTGCGCTCTCCATTGTACTGTGGAATGCAGGAGTGCTTGGAGGAATCAGGCGTTACAACGAATTTGGCGTTCGTCTGGCCCTTGGCGAGGACAAACGACACATCTACGGCACACTGCTCACCGAATCCCTACTCATTGGCCTCATTGGATCGGCCCTTGGAACAGCCTTGGGGCTTATGTTAAACCACTACCTTGCAGCGCATGGATTTGACTACAGCGATGCGCTACAGAACGTGTCGCTGATGATGGATCCCATACTTCGTGCAAAAGT
>WQYK01000023.1 GCA_009781275.1 Bacteroidales bacterium
GGTTCCGCGCAAAACCCCCAACTGTGGGACTATGCCGATGGAATAGACACAATGAAGTTATGATACATAGATATAAAGCCACCATCCCTCAATCCAAAAACTTTGTAAGAGTTTACGAAGTCAAGGCAACGACTACCCTCTACGCACTTCACCTCTTCCTGCAAAACGACCTCTCCTTCTCTCCCGACCAGCAGGTGTTCTTTCACTCCGTAGATAGCGAGGGGAAACGCATACACGAATATGGCCTTTTTGACACGGGTAGCGGCTCCATGGATCAGGTTCGCCTTACGTCACTGCATCAAAACGGAGTCACGACTATTCACTACGTGTTTGACATCTTCAAAGGACGATACCTGGCGCTTGAATTTGACGGCACAGAAGAGGAGTTACCGCGCAAAACCTATCCGCGCACCATCATGGAGCGGGGCGGAGACCCCGATCAATTTAGAGAAGAACAGAGTCTACTTGAGATGAATTTTGACGAATGCGAAAGCGTCTAAGGATCTTGCTTGGCCCCACCGGAGTGGGAAAGACCGGCGTAGGCATCCAAATAGCAAAAAAATCAGGATGCCCCATCCTCTCCTGCGACTCCCGCCAAATATATAAAGAGATGGTCATTGGAACCGCCGCCCCCTCTTTAGAAGAACAAGACGGAGTCCCTCACTACTTTATTGGCTCTCACTCGATCCTGGACCACTATACCGCCGGACAATACGAATTGGAGTCGCTGGCCCTATTAGAAAAACTGTTTCAGTCACACGACCAAGTGCTCATGGTGGGCGGATCCGGCCTCTATATAGACGCTGTTTGCAACGGAATGGACGACTTCCCTCCCGCCGATTTAGCGTTGAGAGCACAGTTATCAGAGCGTGTAGCCACAGAAGGAGTCGAATCCCTCAGATTTGACCTAAAACGGTTAGACCCTGTAAGCTACCATCAAATCGACATCAAAAACCCTCAACGCGTGGTTCGCGCTTTAGAGGTCTCTTTGCAAACGGGACGCCCTTTCTCCTCCTTTAAAACCCACGCCCCCAAAGAGAGACCATTTGAAATTGTTAAAGAGGGACTCACTCAGGAGCGATCAACGCTCTACGCCAAAATAGACGCACGTGTAGACCGAATGATGGAAAAAGGTCTATTGGAAGAAGTACGCAGCCTGATTCCATTCAAAAACACTCCTGCATTACGCACAGTCGGATACAGCGAGTTGTTCGACTACTTTGACGGCGTTTGCTCTTTGGAGGAGTCGATATCTTTAATAAAGAGGAACACAAGACGCTACGCCAAACGGCAAAGCTCGTATTGGCGTAGAGACAATGCCATAAAGTGGAGAGAGGTTGTCTAACTTTTTTTCATATCTTTGCATCTATATTGTTAGAAGGTATACTTAGATAATAATTTGATGAACCATAACTTTTTTGAATGGCCAAGGGACGGTATCAAACATGGCTCCCGAAAGAAAAGTGGGAGCCACGAGTTTAGATAAATATTATAATATTACACCACGTATGACTTTGCCAACAGTTATAAAAAAAGCCTTTTTGCTGATGTTGATAAGTGCTTTCACAGCCTGCTCAACAGATAATGATTTTAGCATTGATGACGAAATTGAAAAGGTTACAGATGACGAAATAGATATGTCGTTGATAGATTTTAGTAATATTAAAAACCTCTACGCACAGCCTTTACCGGTCATACAAAAATGTGTGCAAGGGAAATGGAAGTGGATTGTTCGCTTCAGTGGTATCGGCGGTTTTGTTAAAATAGACTTTGGGCTGGTAGAAATAACTGAAAATAAAATAATGGGATTCAATGAAATCATTGATGACAATGTTATATTAAAAAAAGATGTTCAAGAATTCATTTGGAAACTCAGTGAGTATAGAGGTGCCTTGGGCTATGTGGCTTGGGGAACCGAGTACGACGGACCAATATGTGTATTTAACAGTATACAAAATGATACAATGAGGGTAACGGGGTATTACTATCGAGATAATAGTTTCTGGTTTGATGTACAGGACAATTTGTTTATAAGAATTAATGACGATTACAAGTAACAAACGTACTTGCCACATCTGGAGCGACAGTTAATAGTCTAATATTGAAGTTTATAGTAAGCCTCAAGTAGGATTGAAACTTTTTTTCTCATTCCTAAGGTTAAAACGGCAAGTCATCTACCTCAGTAGAGTTGCTGACATTCAAATAGCCAGGGTCGGAGAAAGTGGCGGGATTGGGCCCAAAGGGCTGGGGAGTAGCGGCCTCCTGGCCGCCACTCCTCTCTATACGCCATGCACGAACATCGGTATACCAGCGATCGTTAAACGGCCGAGACTCAATGTTAAAGCTAACCTTGATCACTTCCCCGTCGGCAAACGAGCTTAACTCGTTCACTTTGTCTACACCCCACACTGACATGCACACCTTGCGGGAATAGCCTTCCTGTGTTTCGATCACAAACTCCTGCTTGCTCCAGGCGCCTTTTGCGCTTTGGCCCGACTGAACGGGAAGCTTTTGCAACAATTTGCCTGTTAGGTCAAGCGCCATGGCTACTCATCTTGGGCTTCTGCCTTGGTCACCGATATGAGCTCCACTTCAAATATGAGGGTAGAGTTGGGGGTGATTTCGGCGCTTCTTTGCTGAGGTCCGTATGCAAGGTCAGAAGGAATATAAAGGATGGCTTTGGTGCCCTCTTTTAAGTATTGAAAACCTTCTGTCCAACCGGCAATGACACCATTAAGGGGAAAAGTGGCCGGCTCATCGCGGTCATAAGAAGAGTCAAACTGAGTTCCGTTAATCAAAGTACCTTTGTAATGAACGGTTACGATATCGGTAGGTGAGGTAGGTTGTTCACCGGTACCCTCTTCAAGAATCTTATATTGTAAACCGCTGGGAAGCTCAATAACGCCATCTTTGGTTTTGTTCTTGGCAAGGAACTCCTCTCCTTTTTTCAGGTTCTGATCGGCAATCAGCGTCTGTTTTTTCATCATATAGCTGTTGATAATGTCTCCTCCCTGCATAGAGTTAATACTCACTTCTTTGCCATCACGAATTTTCTTCATGGTGTTAAAGATGACAGAGTAATTGACTTCATCTAAATTACTTCCCTTAATCATTTCTGCAAAATAGACGCCGATAGCCATGCTAACAGAGTCGATCTGACCTTTTGAGATTCCTTCGGGAGCTTTGGTGGTTTGACTTTTACATGCCTGCACGGTAAATAAAGCTGCAAAGGCAAGTGCAATGAGTGTGATTTTTTTCATAATGTAATGGTTTAATATTTAGTGATTAATAAATGACTTGTGAATCCGCAAAGGTAGAAACTTTTCTGTTATCTACCAAAATTTTCATTAAATGGATTATTTACAGCCATTTAGATGGCAATAACAACAGAGCTTATAGAGCAAACGGGCGCCCACATTGGCGTCCCACTCATCATTTTTACCGGGAGCTACTTCGCAGAGGTCAAAGCCAATGATCTTTTTCCCAGACAAAGCGAGGGTGTGCAACAAGTAATCGGCCTCTCTAAAGGTAAGACCTCCCGGAACAGGCGTGCCGGTGTTGGGGCAATGGTCGGGAGTAAGTCCGTCAATGTCAAAGCTGATATAAACATGATCGGGCAACTTTTCTATCATTTGCACGCAGAGTTGGCGCCAGGTAGCCCCCTCAAAAAGGTGGCGGTGAATCAACTCATCTGTAAAGCAGTGAATACTGCTTCTTGATTGAATCAGATCGACCTCATCCCCACAAAAGTCGCGGATGCCCACCTGTACCAACGTTGTGATGTTGGGAGATTGAAGAGCGTTGTACATGATGGAGGCGTGGGAGTACAAAAAGCCTTCGTATGCGCAGCGCAAGTCGGCGTGGGCGTCAATGTGCAGGATGCCAAACTTTGGGTAGTGATCGCATAGCGCTCGAATGAGCCCCAGGGGAACACTGTGTTCTCCTCCCGCAATGCCCACCAATTTGCCTTTGGCAAGTTGGGCGCGTGTGGTTTGGTAAACTGTTTGGTTGAGCGTAGTGCAGGCGTCGTTGACTAAGGAGAGCGCCCGGGCATAGGATGCCGGGGGCTGCTCTTGCTCTAAGGCGGTGATCACCTCTTCTGCAGTTTTGCGGATGTTCCGGTTTTTTGAGCCGATTCCCCTAATGGGGGGCAGGGTGCCTATGGCGATTTCCCATGCGTTGGGAACCAAGGGGTCAAACAAATCAATTTGGCACGACGCATCAATCATCGCCTTTGGCCCCTTGTGTGTACCGGCGCGGTATGAGGTAGTAACGTCCCACGGCACAGAGAGCAGGACGATTTCTGACTCTTCGGCTGTGTAGGGAAGTGCAAAATAGTTCCCGTTGGCAATGCCGATGTTGTTGGGGTTAAAGTCCATTACACAATGCCCTCCCGCATGATGTCGTGAATATGTATCATTCCTATGTAGTTGTTGTCTTTGACGACGATGAGTTGGGTGATGCTCTTTTCTTCCATTTGTCTAAATGCGTTTATAGCCATTTCGTTAATGTCGACGGTTTTAGGGTTGTTGTTCATCAAATCTTTTGCGCTAAGCTGCTCAAAGGAGCCGCCTCTCTCTACCATCCTGCGAATGTCGCCATCGGTGATGATGCCGCACAATTTTTGGGTGTCGTCCATAACGGCAGTAGCGCCTAACCGGTTGGCCGAAATGGTAAAGATGGTTTTTTGGATGGTTTCGTCTCTATGGACAGAGGGGGCGCGGGTGGGGTCAATAATGTCGCTCACACGGGTGTAGAGCTTTTTCCCCAAGGCGCCGCCGGGATGTACGCGGGCAAAATCGTGTTCACTAAATCCCCTTCTTTGGAGCAGACACACGGCAAGGGCGTCTCCCATAACCAATTGCGTGGTGGTGCTGGTGGTAGGCGCTAGATTATTGGGGCAAGCCTCTGCGTCAACGGTGGCCAAGAGGGTGTAGTCGGCCTGCCGGGCAAGATAAGAGTCGGGATTAGATACAATGGCGATGATTTTGTTCCCCATGGTTTTGATAAGAGGAACCAATACCTTCACCTCTGCCGTATCGCCGCTTTTAGAGAGGCAAATCACCACGTCCGATGGCTGAATCATGCCCAAATCGCCATGGATGGCGTCGGCGGCGTGCATAAAGAGTGCGGGCGTTCCGGTGGAGTTAAAAGTCGCCACCATTTTTGTTGCAATTAGGGCGCTTTTTCCGATGCCCGTTACCACTACACGATCGGCGTGACGGTAGATAAATTCGACGGTTTCTACAAAAGTTTGATCAATAAATTCTCTTAATTTGAATACTGCAGTTGCTTCTTTTTCAATAACTTTAATGGCAAGGTCTCTGATGTCGCAAATAAAATTTTGCATAAATTTTTGGAATGAATAAACAATTTTGTAACTTAGAGCCACAAAGGTAGCAATTTTATTTATGGAAATCACTTCTGAGGAACTACATAGTCGATTAAAAAAATACTTTGGTTTTGATTCATTTAAGGGGGATCAGGAAGCCATTATTCAAAACCTCTTGCAGGGAAAAGATGCGTTTGTACTCATGCCGACGGGCGGAGGGAAGTCGCTCTGTTATCAGCTTCCCGCACTCATCACAGAGGGGACAGCCATTGTGGTGTCGCCATTGATTGCGCTCATGAAAAATCAGGTGGACGCCATCAGGGGTTTTCTGGAAGAGCGAACGGGCGTTGCCCACTTTCTCAATTCGTCACTCAACAAACAACAATTGATTGAGGTTAAAGAGGCGTTGCTGTCGGGGAAGACCAAGTTGCTCTACGTAGCCCCCGAGTCGCTCACAAAGGACGATAACATACAACTTCTCAAGCAAGTAAAAATATCGTTTTACGCCATTGACGAGGCGCATTGCATATCGGAGTGGGGGCACGACTTTAGGCCGGAATACCGCAGGATACAGGTGCTGATTCAAGAAATTGGCAAGGCGCCCATTGTTGCGCTGACGGCTACCGCCACTCCTAAAGTGCAGAGTGACATCCAAAAGAACCTGGGAATGATGGACGCCATCGTCTTTAAGTCGTCCTTTAACCGCTCCAACCTCTACTACGAGGTGAGGCCCAAACAGAACATCGATAAAGAGATCATCAAATTCATCAAAACCCATCCGGGAAAGTCGGGAATTATCTACTGTTTGAGCAGGAAAAAGGTAGAGGAGGTGGCGGAGCTGTTGTCGGTAAACGACATTAGGGCGCTTCCGTACCATGCAGGATTGGACAGCGCCACCCGATCCGACAATCAGGATAAGTTTTTGATGGAAGAGGTAGAGGTGATTGTGGCCACCATTGCATTTGGAATGGGAATCGACAAGCCTGATGTTCGTTATGTGATTCATTATGATATTCCCAAGAGCTTGGAAGGCTACTATCAGGAGACAGGAAGGGCCGGCCGCGACGGGGGGGAGGGGCAGTGCATCACCTTTTACAGGTACAAAGACATTCAAAAGTTAGAGAAGTTTATGCAGGGGAAGCCCGTCTCTGAGCAGGAGATCGGAAAGCAGCTGCTGTTGGAGACCGTCGCTTACGCCGAGACCAACGTTTGCCGCAGAAAGGTGTTGCTCCACTACTTTGGCGAGGAGTTTTTAGAGCCCAACTGCCACAACTGTGACAACTGCCTCTATCCCAAAAAGCAGTTTGACGGTCAGGAGCAGCTGTGCATTGTTCTTGAGACTGTGGAGGCTGTTAAGGAGCAGTTTAAGGCAGAACACGTGGCCAACATCATCTCCGGACTTAGCAACTCAATCATCAAATCTTACAACCACCACCTGCTCGATCTCTTTGGCATAGGTAAAGATAAGTCGCCCCATTTCTGGACGGCCATCATTCGTCAGGCGCTGATCCACAAAATGCTCGACAAGAACATAGAAAATTACGGGCTGCTAATCCTTACCGATAAAGGACGCGAATTTATTCTAGAACCTGAGCCAATGATGCTTATGGAGGATAGGGAGTTTACGGATGAAGACGATGATTCGATCATTGGCGGTGCACTCAAAGGCGGCGGCGGAGGTGATGAGGAGCTACTGGCGATGCTTAAAGACCTGCGCAGGGACATTGCCAAGAAGCTAAAACTCCCCGCATTTGTCATCTTCCAGGACCCCTCTTTAGAGGATATGTCGATCCAATACCCCATCACACTCAACGAACTTAAAAACTGTCAGGGCGTAGGAGAGGGCAAGGCCAAAAAGTACGGCAAAGAATTTCTCTCTCTGATTGCTAAATATGTGGAGGAGAATGAGATAGAACGACCCCAAGACATGGTGGTCAAATCGGTGATCAACAAATCGGGCAACAAAGTATACATTATCCAAAGTATCGACCGGCAACTGCAGTTCGAAGACATTGCCGAAGCCAAAGGGATGCAGATGGATGAACTGCTCAACGAAATCGAAGCCATCACCAACTCCGGCACCCGGCTCAACATTGACTACTACTTAGAGCAGGCCCTTGACGAAGATAAACTGGAGGAAATTTTTGACTACTTCCGCAACGAAGCCACATCCGAATCGATCGAGGAGGCTTTAGAAGCCCTGGGCTCCGACTTTACAGAAGAAGAGGTGCGCCTGGTGCGGATTAAGTTTTTGGCGGAGTTGGGGAATTAAGAATTTAGTGATAATGAGGACTATATATCAAGCAGTGGCGATTTTATCACTTCTCGCAGTACCGGTAACCGGATACGGACAAGAAGAGAAGCTGACGGTTGACGTAGGCGCGGATCTGGTCAGCTCCTTTGTATGGAGAGGTATGTACCAGTCAGGAGCCAGCATCCAACCCACACTAAACTTCTCCGCGTTTGGCTTTACCGTAGGCACGTGGGGAAGCACCGACTTTTCGACCTACGCCAAAGAGATCGACTTCTATCTTTCATACGAAATAGGAGGATTTTCGGTAGGCGTAGCCGACTATTGGTGGAACGGAGAAAGCGCCTCCTACTTTAGAGACCGCTGCAGCCACCACATAGAAGCCAACATTGGCTTTACATTTGGAGAAAAGTTCCCCTTATCGCTTGGAGTGAACACAATGCTGACAGGAGAAGAAGACGTGGACGATACAGGCAAGAGATTATACTCAACCTATATTTCTGTCTCTTTTCCATTCTCCATCAAAAAGATAGACTTTGAAACAGGCATTGGCATCTCTCCGCGTAAAGGGATGTATGGCGACAAGTTTGACGTTGTCGCCATCACGGCAAGGGCAACCAAAAACTTTCAACTATCCCCCAAATATGCCCTTCCTCTCTTTGTCGAACTCATCTTTTCACCCGCTCAGGACAACGCCTTTTTGGTGTTTGGGATACAATTTTAACAGCGCCTATCCGCAATGAAGATGTTGCGCCACCATCTTCTCCATCACAGTCGGATCGAGCTTCACCCGCTCGCGAATATCGTGATCCTGATAACTCCGCAGTTTTTGGACAATCCCATCAATCAGATCGGGGCTAAAGACGCCTCCCTGCTCATAGATTGCTCGTTGCGCCTCAAGACAACCGGCAGAGTCCCAACATGAGGCGGGGAGCTGCTCAAGATGCTTGACTTTGTGCTCATTACCATGCTGATGGATATTTGCATCCACGTAGGTTTGTTTGGCAATCGCAAGCGCATCTGCCGGCTCCATTTGCAAACCATGACGGGCAGCCACTATGAGTCCAGCCATCATCTGGTAGACATCTGCCGATCCATCGGGGGCGCGCATCTCCACAGTCTGTTTAGAAGAGAAGTCGAGAAGCTCGCTGCTCTCTAACGGATTAGCTGTTGACAGCATATTATTGTTTCCCAGCCATCCCAGCGGTACCCGTACCAATACAGAGCGGTTCCGGTCGCCCCAACATACGGTAGTAGGCGCTTCCTGGTGAGGCACCAAACGAAAATAGGAGGTGGGGTTGGTGTTTCCAAACGCGGTGAGCGAGGGGGCGCAAGTCATGTATCCGGCAATGGCGCGTCGTGCATGGTCAGAAAGGACGCCATCCCTAATCATCACAGACTTCCCGTCACAAAGCATTTTGGTATGAAAGTGGAGCCCGCTGCCCGCTTTACCCGTGGTAATTTTTGGGGCAAAAGTCACATGAAGCCCATACTGGTGCGCCAGCGATCGTATGATCCACTTGGCAACAACCAATTGATCGGCAGCTGTCTCCGGTGAATCAACCAAAAATTCGATTTCGTTTTGCTCGTAGGTAGTTCCATCCAATTCAAAACTTCCCACCTCTGAGTGCCCATACTTAATCTGTCCTCCGGCTTGGGCAATCAGGTGAATGGCTTCGCACCTGAACGCTTCAAACTTATTAAACGGGGCAGATTCGTGATAACCCCTCTGGTTGGGAGTGGGAAAGAGCGGATCGGATGGCCCTATGACATAAAACTCAAGCTCTCCCATCGCCTCAAAAGAGAGTCCGGTTTGCTGTTTAAAGAGCGTATGCGCCTTTTGAAGCGTATACTCAGGCGCGCTTTCAAGCGGCAATCCATCTTTGGTAAAGTATGAACATAAGAGATTTAACGTAGGAATCTCAGCAAAAGGATCTATGAATGCGGTCCTAAAACGGGGAATCACATACAAATCGCTCGACCCCGCTTCAATAAACGGGAAGAGGCTCGATCCGTCCACCCGCTCCCCGCAAGAGAGAACGTCATGTAGGTAATGACTATGGGTAACAGGATGGTTGAGGCACTTGAGCCGGCCATCCGCCGCCACATAGCGAAAGTTAATCATGCGAATGTCATTGGCATGTACATATTTGATAATGTCTGCCTTAGTAAACATCTCCGGCAGCTTGTCCAAAAAGGATACTAATGGGTTTTGGTTGTAATCTATGATTGCGTTCATGTAGGTTGATATTTTGGGCGCAAAGATAACTAACTATTGCAGATTTTTAATACCTTTGTTTTATAAAGATATGAGAACAAATAAAAGCATAATAGCAGGAATCATATTAGTAGCCACTCTTTTAGGTGCGTGCATATATGGTTTTTTGCAGATGAAGAGGCAGGCGTATCCTGTGGATTCATCTGCCATTTTTTGCGTTGTCCCTCCGGATGCATTGGTTGTGCAGCGCTTTAGAACTTTTGAAGATCTTTGCGAGACCTACGTCTCTGAGGATGCCATGATGAGCCGTTTTTGCGCGCCCAACAACGGGTTGTTTCGCTTGCTAAACGCCATGAGTGATGCAGAAAATGTTTTTCCCAAACTGTTTCGCGCTGAGTCGATCTTTTCTGTTCATTACACCGGAAAGAACAATTTACAGGTACTACTGGGTGTGCAATTTCTAGAAGGACACGCATTTGAGAAGTTCTGTCAGGAGTTGGGCGGCGCCACTTTGCACAAGAGCTACAATAAAGTCGATATATACCAGCTGTTTGAAGCGTCGTCTTGGGTGTATGTAGCGATCACGGATGATTTTTTACTTGTGGGTACCTCTCCCGTCGTTGTAGAGTCGTCGATCCGCCACCTCAAGAGTGGTCGCTCGTTAATGGACAATCAGGCTTTTGCCTCAGTAAGAACTTTTTCTTCAGCGATTTCAGAAAGCAGCGTATATGTCAATGCCCGTCAGTTTGATAAACTATTTGGTTCTCTGTTGGGCAGGAGGATGCAACGTCATGCCGATTTCTTTTCAAAGAGCGCTTCCTGGATTGCACTTGATGGAACCACAACAGGGGATTTGGTGCACCTTAACGGATATATACAAGTAGACAAGGGAGATGCAGACTACTTTGCTTCCATAAGGAGCCAAACTCCTGCATCGGTAAAAACATGGGAGGTGCTACCCGCTTCCACGCTGGCTTTTTTCTCCTTTTCGCTCTCCAATTTTTCTCAGTATCAAAATCAATACGGTAACTTTTTAGAGATCCACAAGAAGAATAAACGCGCCGCAGCTCAGGTTCAAGCCTGGGAAGCAGGGTCCCAAACTAAATTAAACGAATGGTTTGAAGCGTTGTGCCCTGCAGAAGTCGCTTTAGCTTGGGTTCCCATTAGCGGCAAAAATCAGTGGGTTTCTCTTGTCCGTTCTCAGCAGATACAGCAAGCGCGCAAGCACATTGGCTATGCCCCTGCCGACCCCAAACAGCCTCAGGTTTTTCCCAATGAGGCTGCCGGAGCGCTCTCCGTCCTCTTTGGCCCATTTTTCGACAGGAGTCCAGAATCGCACTACACCATCATAGACAACACCCTCTTTTTTGGATCAGAAGAGCTGTTGGGGGCCATCATTGCAGGAAACAACAAAACGCCATCGCTGCACAGCACAATGAGGCAGGGACGTATAAGGGGCAAGTGGATGGAAGAGACATGTTTTACCTGTGTGCTGCAGGGAGCCGAAGCCAGAGACTCCCTGTTGAATATGTGTGATGCCCGTTTTGTCCCCATGATCAAAAAGGCGTTGACGCCCTACAGCCATGTGTGGACGATATTTCAGGTATCATCCATTGGAGGGAAGCCATACGCCAATCTGCTCCTGTCGGGCGACAACCCCAGACAGACCACTTCATCGGCAAGAGCTTCTTCAAGAGAAGCGTCAGAAAGGGAAGTGATTCCCATGGCAGTAGGCTCCTTTAAGATTTTTAACCACGCGAGCAGGAAAAACGAAGAGATAGAACAAAAGACCGACAGCACATTGGTATTAAAAGATGCATCGGGGAAACAGGTTTGGCGCACCCGCAGAAAGTATGCGATTGTGGACGAGGTGGTGCAAATCGACTATTTTAAGAATGATAAATTACAGATGCTCTTTGCCTCAGGTGGAAACGAACTATGCCTGCTCGACATCCTGGGCCGCTTGGTAGCACCCTATCCAAAGACAGTACCCATTCCGGTAAGAAAAGGTCCCTACCTCTTTGAGCGTAACACAAACAGGGAGTATGAAATATTTCTGATCCACACCGATAACTCTTTGCGGTTATACAATAAGGACGGTGTGGAAGTACCAGGCTGGAAAACATTTATACCGGATGACCGGATTGAGCAGAAACCGGTACTTCTTAAATCTCAGGGAGGACACTATTGGTTGGTTACGGGTGCGCAAAAAGATTACATCCTCAATCCGCAAGGAGCGATTGAGATTGTATTGCAAAGGCGCAATAGAATCAAGCATGGGGCAGATATACAAATAGATGCAAATGGCGTGCTCCAAAGCGTCACCACAGAAGGCCGAATCCTTACGGTGCAACTAAACACCGGTACCATAAAGACCCGTAAACCGTAATGAGAATCTTTCTAACCATCATTCTTATCATTCTTCTTTTGGGATACTTTTTCCCGCGTTTTTTTCTGTGGCTTGTGAGGTCACGGGTAAAAAAGATGCAAAAACAATATGACCCCAAGCCCGGCACAAAGAGAGAGGGCAGGGGAGTGTCGCAGCATAAAAAACGGATGAATGAGACAATTGGAGAATATGTTGATTTTGAAGAAATAAAAGAAGCATGAAGACATTTTTACGCCTTTTAGCCTTTGGAAAACCATACAGTAGATTCTGGCCTAAATATTTGGTTATATGTTTGTTTAGTGTGGTTTTCGGGATTATCAACTTTGCTTTGGTGGCGCCTTTGCTCGAAGTCCTTTTTGAACCCCAAAACTACGTGGTCACGGTACGTCCCGAATTCGCCTTATCGATAGACTATTTTAAATCACTATTCTCCTTCTACTTAGGAGATATTCTACACCAAAACGGCATTCTAAAAGCATTGACTTATGTATGTATTTTTTTAATAATCACTACATTATTATCAAATCTTACCCGCTATTGGTCGCAACGCATTTTGGTAAAGATGCGCACACTTATCATGCAAAACCTACGTACTGAGCTGTTTAATAAGATTACCCGCCTCCACATCGGCTATTTTCACGACAAACGTAAAGGCGACATCCTCTCCAGCGTCTCCAACGACGTGACGGAGGTTCAAAACTCGGTGGCCAGCTCATTCCACATCATATTCAGGGATCCGATTTTAGTCTTGGGCTTTCTGTTCATGCTCTTTTACATGTCCCCGCAACTCACCCTAATGACCTTGCTAACCCTTCCGATTACCGCCGTGGTGATTGGGCGCATCAGCAGGAGCCTCAAACGCGGCGCCACAGAAACACAACGGCTGATGGGGCGTATTATCAGCCAATTTGAAGAGGCCATCTCGGGCGCACGAATCATTAAAGCCTTTAACGCACAGCACTACGTGCAGTCCAAATTTGATGAAACCAACCGCCAACACCGGCAATCGACCAAGAGGCTATTCTACAGGCAGGAACTGGCGTCTCCCCTATCAGAATTTTTGGGCATTAGTGTAGCGGTGGCTGTCCTTTTTTACGGAGGATGGCTGCAGGTGCACGGCAACTTAGGCATGAACTGGCCCTCGTTTGTGGTGTATATTGGCTTCTATTGGAGGGTATTAGAACCCGCTAAAGCCATATCAAATGCATACGCTTTGATCCAAAGGGGATTGGTCTCGGGAGAGCGGATTTTTGCCATTCTTGACGTGGAGCAGGAGATCAAAAAAGTGCAGGGCGCCATTTCAAAATCCTCTTTTGAAAACTCCATCGAATTTAAACAGGTAAACTTTGCCTACGGACATGAGGCAATATTAAAAGGGATCAACCTAAAAATCGAAAAGGGGAAGATGATCGCTTTGGTAGGGCCTTCCGGTGCAGGTAAATCGACTTTGGTTGACCTGATCCCTCGTTTTTACGATGTTCATGACGGCGAGGTGCTGATCGACGGGGTCAATATCAGACAATACCAACCCAAAGATCTGATAGGCCTCATGGGCATTGTTACGCAGGAGCCGATCTTGTTTAACGACACGGTCTATCAAAATATTTGTTTTGGGGTAGAGGATGTTTTGGAGGAGGATGTCCACCGAGCCTCCAAAATCGCCAACGCTCACGAGTTCATTATGCAAATGGAGCAGGGGTACCAGACCAATATAGGCGACCGCGGCGTCAAACTCTCGGGTGGACAGCGTCAACGTTTGGCCATTGCACGTGCTGTCCTAAAGAATCCCCCCATCCTGATTTTAGACGAAGCAACCTCTGCCTTAGACACAGAGAGCGAGCGCCTGGTGCAAGATGCCCTGACCAAGTTGATGCTAAACCGTACGTCCGTGGTGATTGCCCACAGGCTCTCCACCATTCAGCATGCCGACGAAATTATTGTCTTGAGAGACGGCGTGATAGAGGAGCGTGGGAACCATGTCCAATTGATAGAGAAGCCCGGGCTCTACAAACACTTGTGTGACATGCAAAATATAACCAAAACAGAAAACATCATCTAAAAAAACGATATGGAAAAGTCTTTAAACAAGCTTTTTGAAAACAGTTTTAAGAAACATTGGAACCACCTTGCCTTGTCCAACTACAAAGGAGAGAGCTTGCACTTTAAGGATGTCGCCCGGAGAATCGAAAAACTGCACATTGTGTTTGAGGAGTGCGGATTACAAAAAGGGGATAAGGTAGCTATTTGCGGCCGCAACCAAGCCAACTGGGCAGTGGTTTACATGGCCACCTTAACGTATGGAGCGGTGATTGTCCCTATCTTACACGAATTTAAAGAGAGCAGCATCCACCACATTGTAACCCATTCCCAATCGAGAATTCTCTTTGTGGGCGAACAGATTTGGGAAGGATTGACAGAGACGGAGATGCCCCACTTAGAAGCTGTGATTTTAATTACCGATTTTTCGATTCCTTTTGCCAAAGAGCAACATGTATTGGACGTGAGGGAGCGCCTCAACGAGCGGTTTGGAATGAAATATCCAAAAAATTTTGGCCCTGAGCATATTAAATATCATATTGATGAACCGGAAGAGTTAGCCATGATCAACTACACATCCGGCACCACCGGTTTCTCCAAAGGGGTGATGATTCCTTACCGTAGCTTGTATTCCAATGTGCTCTTTGCCAAAGAAGTTCTTCCGGAATTGACGAACGGAGAGCGTATGGTTTCGATGCTGCCCATGGCGCACGTTTATGGCATGATGTTTGAATTCATTCATGAAATGACGGAGGGTGTCCACGTCCATTTTCTCACCAGAATGCCTTCTCCAAAAATCATTATGGAAGCATTTGCAGAAGTGCGTCCCAAGGTGATCATTGCAGTGCCTCTGATCATAGAAAAAATATACAAGAGCAAACTTCAGCCGTTGATCAATAAAATGTCGATGAGGGTATTGTTGCGGTTACCGGTGATTGAGCAAAAGATTAGAAATAGAATCCTCGATACACTCATCAACGTATTTGGCGGTAACTTTGCCGAGGTGATCATTGGCGGAGCCCCTTTCAACAGAGAGGCCGAGCAGTTCCTTAAAAAGGTGGGATTCCCCTTTACCGTCGGATATGGCATGACGGAGTGCGGGCCGATTATCGCCTACGCCCCCTGGAGAAAGAACAAAACCTTCTCGTGCGGTTACGCCGCGCCCCGTATGGAGGTGAGGGTCGACTCTTCCGTTCCCAACCACATAGCAGGAGAGATTCAAGTTAGAGGGGACAATGTGATGTTGGGTTATTACAAAGATCCACAAGCTACTGCGGCTGCTTTTACCCATGATGGTTGGTTCAAGACGGGCGACATGGCCACCATTGATGATGAGGGCTTTATATTTATCAAAGGACGCTCTAAAAGCATGATTTTGGGGCCATCGGGACAAAATATCTATCCCGAAGAGATTGAGAGCGCTTTGGACAATATGCCTTACGTAGCAGAGTCGTTAGTGATTCAAAAGGATGGAAAATTAATCGCTTTGGTCTATCCCAATTTTGAGTTGGCGGCAGAGGCACACTTTTCCAATCAACAACTATTGGAAATCATGGAGGAGAATTTGCGTTTGCTAAATGAGGAACAACCCAATTATGCAAAAGTGGCCAAGATTCAAATTTTTCCGGAAGAGTTTGAAAAAACACCCAAAAAGAGTATAAAACGTTATCTATACCAGAATGGAGCATGATGTAAAAAAAGAGCGGTTCGACAGGCGTTATTTAGAGATGGCAGCCGTTTGGGCCAAAAACTCCTACTGTGCACGGCGTCAGGTGGGGGCCCTGTTGGTCAAAGACCGAATGATCATCTCTGACGGCTACAACGGCACTCCCGTAGGGTTCGAGAATGTATGTGAAGACGAGTTTGGAGTAACCAAACCATACGTACTGCACGCAGAGGCCAATGCCATTACCAAAGTGGCCAAGTCGAGCAACAGCAGCGATGGCGCCACCCTCTACATCACCTCCTCTCCCTGTATGGAGTGCGCCAAACTGATCATTCAGGCGGGTATTAAAAGAGTAGTATACTGCGAAGTCTACCATACCGCCGACGGCGTTGAGCTTTTAAAACGCGCCAACATAGAGGTAAAACGTTATGAGTAAAATATTATCAATTTTTAAATAGAAGAAGATGGAAGAACAAAATCGCACGGCACACACCATGCAACGAATTTATTTTGTAGTTATAATCATTTTATTAGCAATACTATTTGGCCAACGTGTCTACTCCCGCAAGCAAATACCGGTTCCCAAAGGTCAGTGGGATAAACTATACTTGGTTTTGGATCAGATAGAGAAAAATTATGTAGATGCGATTGACGCCCGCACGATTGTAGAGAAGTCGCTTCCCTTTATCATGGAAGAGCTTGACCCTCATTCTCTTTATCTCCCACCGGCAGAGCTCCAGCAAGCAGACGAAGCATTGGCAGGGCGCTTTGACGGCATTGGGGTTACCTTTAACGTGCCCAACGATACCGCCGTGGTCAGCAACGTGATTTCGGGCGGACCGTCGGAACGTGCGGGGGTACTGTCCGGCGATCGCATTGTTAAGGTAA
>WQYK01000024.1 GCA_009781275.1 Bacteroidales bacterium
CGTTCGTAGGTGTCCATAGGGGTGTGGTAGCCGCGGCCATACTCCAAATCGTCCTGAATGAATTGAAAGGCAGGTAGTCCGATTCTGTCAAACGACATGTGGTCGGTTCCGCCTGTTCTGCGGGGAGAGAATGTGGTAAAGCCCATGGATTCTAATGGTTTGCTCCACTCCTTTAAAAAGGGGAATGCCATGTCGTTCTCCTCTAAATAGATTCCTCTGAATTTACCCGATCCGTTGTCCATGTTGAGGTAGAGGGCAAATTGATCGTACCCTTTTCGCGGCTTGTTTTGAACGGCGTCGTAAAGCAACTCTTGCATATAACCCCTTGAACCGATCAACCCCTGCTCTTCACCACCCCAGAGGGCAATGCGGATGGTTCGGCGAGGCTGAATACCGGATGCTTTGATGATGCGCAGCGCCTCCATCATCACTATACAGCCGGATGCATTGTCGGCGGCGCCGGTGCCTCCGTGCCATGAATCAAGGTGTCCTCCAATCAGCACCACTTGGTCTTTTAGCTTGGGGTCGGTACCTGGAATCTCGGCAACCACGTTGTTGATCACCGGATTGTCGTAAAACTCATTTTTGACCTCTACTTCCATCGAAACGGGAATCTTTGCAGCGATCAGGCGCACCATGCGGCCGTGGTCTTCTACAGGAAGCACCAGTTCGGCAATGGGTTCGGGGTCGCCGTGCTTGGCGTATTGCACACTGGTCGACCGGGGAACATTAAAGAAACCGCTGCCGCTGACAATGACTGCAGGTTGTTCCTCTGCAAGCAACGCTCTGATTCCCATTAGCAACTCCATGGCAGCTCCCGAGAGCTGAAATCGGAAGGGACGCGCCGGTTGAGGGCGGGGATCGGTGGCCATTTGCGCCAACTGTTCGTCTGTATGGCGGGTGGCAAAGGGGCCAAATGACATCTCATATTTTGACGTCTCGGGCATCAGGACTATTTTGTTGCCGAGTTTGCCTTTGAATTTGGCAATATCGTCCATTGTAGTAATTTCTAACAAAACCACCTCTCCCTGCACCAATCCGTCGGTACTGCCCGACCACGCCTTGGGCGTTGCCATAAAGTTGCAATAGTAGGGGGCGGTCATGGCTGCATAGGTTTTGAGGTTATCCCATCCTCCTCTGGGAAAATCGGCCGCCTTTTCGATCCTGGCGTTGGAAAAACCGAGTTCGTAAAGTTTTTCTTTGGCCAAGGCCTCTCCCCGTTCGGCCAATTTTGAGGCGGCAAGGCGGGGACCGGCATAATCGGTCATCAAAGAAGCCAAAGCTCCCATTTGCGAATTTTGAAATGCTTCTCTTTTGATTATAAATGCAATATCATCTGATAAAGATTGCTGAGCGGCAAGAGGAGCCACAAAGAGAAGGATGGCAAAAACGCCGACAAAATGTTTTTTCATCAAATCCATTTTAATTAGTTTTTTATTATTAACTTCGTCACCAAAACATACAGCGCGCAAGTTATGAAAAAAATAGTTTTTTTGCTCTTTTTGATGACGTCATTTTATCAGGTAAATGCACAATATGATCGTTATGAGGAGATTACTAATACAAATCTTCAATGGATAAATAAAGAACCTGCGCGTGCTTCGTTTGTTTCTTATCCCAATGCAATCAGTGCACAATCGGGTTCAACCCCTTGGAGACTACCTCTAAACGGTGTATGGAAGTTCATGTTCACCCAAAACCCTTTGGAATTACCTCACGATTTTGCCCGTGTTGATTTGGATACCTCCTTGTGGCAAGATATACAGGTTCCGGGAAATTGGGAGGTGCAGGGATTTGGTACGCCCATTTATGTGAATCATCCATACGAATTTGTCTCTCTAGGATATCCGCCCTATTTGCAAGCGCCCGATCCTCCCCATGTGCCCAGGGAGTTTAATCCCGTAGGGATCTATCGCCGCGACTTTGAAGTGCCTGCAGATTGGAAAGGACAACGGATATTTATCAGCCTGGATGGCGTTAAATCGGCCACATACCTCTTTGTTAATGGCAAACAGGTGGGTATGAGCAAAGACAGCAAGACTCCCGCCCGTTTTGACATTACAGATTGGCTCCAGTCGGGTAATAATACGCTGGCCTTGGAGGTGTATCGCTGGTCGGACGCTTCCTATTTGGAGTGTCAGGACTTTTGGCGGATCAGCGGTATTGAACGGGATGTCTATCTCTATACCCAGCCACAGGTGCGGATTTGCGACTTTTTTGCGCAAACGCCTTTAGACGACATGTATAAAGATGGCCTTTTTACTCTCTCCGTTGATGTCGTACGCCACTTAACCTCTTTATCAGGAATTCAGCTCTCTGTCTGGCTTTTCGATCCTATAGGAGAAGAGGTGTATAGATCCTCACAGCCTGTCGCCAACGAAGGATATACAACCAAAAATTTCTTTTCGACTGTGGTAAAAGATGTTAAACCATGGACGGCAGAGACCCCAAATCTCTACACTTTATATCTGAGTTTGATTGATCAGCAAGGCAAAACAATGGAGACCGTTGCATCAAAAATAGGATTCAGAACAGTGGAAATCAAAAATAAACAACTTCTGGTGAACGGGCAGCCCATCCTGATCAAAGGCGTAAACCTTCACGAGCACAATCCTAAAACGGGCCACTACATTGATCCTGAATTGATGAAGAGGGATTTTGAGTTGTTTAAAAGGTACAACATCAATACAGTACGTACTGCTCACTATCCACAGTCAGAACTCTTTTATGACCTGTGCGATCTATATGGCATCTATGTGATTGATGAAGCCAATATTGAGTCGCACGGCATGGGATACAACTTGAGAAAAGGAGGCACCTTAGGCAACAACCCTCTTTTTGAAATCCCTCATTTAGACCGAATGATGAATATGGTAGAGCGGGATAAAAATCGTCCTTCGGTCATTATCTGGTCAATGGGAAATGAGGCAGGGAATGGCGTCAATTTCTACACCCTTTACCGCTGGACTAAGGCGCGGGACGCATCACGTCCCATTCATTACGAAAGGGCGCTTTATGAATGGAACACCGATATATATTGCCCCATGTACTCCACCATTGAGTCGATCGAGCGCTACGCCAACGATCCCGCGATGGATCGCCCTCTAATCTTGTGCGAATATGCACACGCCATGGGAAACAGCGTGGGAAATCTTCAGGACTATTGGGATGTGATTGAAAAGTACGATATTCTACAGGGAGGATGTATTTGGGAGTGGCTCGACCATGGGCTCGAGGCCAAAAACGACAAAGGGGAGGTCTATTGGGCTTATGGCGGAGATTTTGGCCCGGAGGGTACGCCATCAGACGGGAATTTTGTGATTGACGGACTCGTTTTTCCAGACAGGAGCGTCAAGCCGGCCACAGAAGAGGTGAGAAAGGTGTACCAAAACATAAAATTCAGGAATTTTGACCTTGCCACATCTCAGTTAGAAGTGACTAATGGGTTTTTCTTTACTGATTTGAATAAATATCGGTTTGTATACACTTTAAAAAACAACGGAAAGACGGTAAAACAAGGCGCCTTTTCCCTCGACTTAGCTCCTCGGCAGACCCAAAAAGTGAAAATCGATCTTAAAATGCCCGTTGTGAAACCCGGGGATGAGTACTTTTTGACGGTAGCTGCCGTAATCAAGACAGCCGAACCTTTTTTACCAGTCGGATATGAGATCGCCCGTGAGCAGTTTGTACTCAACACCCTTCAAAAGGCAGAAGTGAAAACAACTTCGTTACCAACACCCACCTATTCCGGAGAGGAGCTGATCGTGATCAATGGCAAAAATTTTTCGATCACCTTGGAGCGGGCTACTGGGGTGATGGTCTCTTACAAATACAACAATACAGAGTACATTTTAAATGGATTTGGCCTGCGCCCTACCTTTTGGCGTGCCACCACAGATAATGACTACGGCTTTGGAATGCCCCAAAAGAACGGGGTGTGGAGAGAAGCGACGGATCAGCCCCTTGAGGCGTTTGATCTGACGATGGAAGAGCAAAAGGGAGTCGTTTCGGTTCGCTTCTCCTATCGTTACCCACAGGCGCAGACGGAGTGGTTTGTCCACTATAGGGTCTTTGGAAACGGAATAGTACACGTAGAGAACCACGTGGTCACAAAAGGGGAGCAGCCTTTTATGCCCCGCTTGGGCATGAGGATGCAGCTTCCGCCAGCCTTTGACCGCTTAGACTTCTTTGGCCGCGGTCCGTGGGAAAACTATTGCGACCGCAAAACCTCTACATTTGTAGATCGATACACCGGAAGGGTGGCCGAACAGTACGTGCCCTATATTCGTCCGCAGGAGAACGGACATAAAACAGATGTACGTCGTCTTTCGCTTACTGACGCAAAAGGACGTGGTATTGAAATCGTTGCTGATAATCTCATTGGATTTAATGCCTTACACAATACAATGGAAGACTTTGATGATGGAGCAGAAAAGGGTTCAAGGGGCTTTAGGCACGACTTTGACATCCAACCGCAACCACTTATAGAACTACATATTGACTACAAACAGACGGGTGTGGGTGGAGACAACAGTTGGGGCGCCATGCCTCATCCTCAGTATCGTGTCTCAGCAGGGGAGGGTGGGGTGAGCTATGGTTTTTCTATCATTCCGGTTCGTTAAAATAGGGTTTTTTATCGTTGAGCGGTCTTAGGTATAAACAATAAAACTTTTAAAAAAATGAAAAAAGAAAATTTAAATTCGATGAAATGGCTCTTAACGAGTGTTTTGTTTCTGTTTATGCCTCTATTTTCCGACGTTTTTGCACAAGATCCTCCTGCGGAAGAGTTTTACACCGTTAGCGGAGTGGTCAGGGATCAGGCGTCAAGGAGGGTGATCCCTTTTGTGGATATTTCGGTTCCGGGCACCAATATTGGAACGGTGACCAATCAAGATGGCTATTTTTTGCTTAAAGTGGGTAAGAATGTGAACTTTTCTGAGGTGTTGCTGAGTTGTATGGGATATACCAACATTCGGATACCCGTAAACAAGTCCGACATCTTAAATGGGCAGTACTTCCTTTCACTTGGCCCGAACATATTGGAAGCCGCAGTTGCCGAGGGTTGGGACGCCACCCGTCTTGTGGAAGAAGCGGTACGCCGCATCAAAGCAAACTACACCACTTCCCCTACTTTGTTAACAGGGTTTTACCGTGAAACGGCCCAAAAAAGGAGTCGCTTTATCAACGTTTCTGAGGCAGTGATGAGTATCTACAAGAGCTCTTATGATGATGTGGATGTGAACAGGGATCGGGTGCAGATTTTAAAAGGTCGTCAATTGGTAAGCACCAAACCGAGCGATACATTGGGTGTGCGTATACTGGGCGGCCCCAATATCTCGATCTACCTGGATGTGGTCAAAAATACAGATCTGTTATTTGATGATGAAGCGCGCTCCATGGTGCAATTTAGGATGGAACAACCCACGGTGATAGATGAACGGTCTCAATATGTGGTGAGTTTTATTCCAATTGTAGAGATGCCTTATGCCCTCCACTACGGCAAACTCTATATTGACCGTCAGACAATGGCTTTTACCCGTGCAGAATTTTATATGGACATGAGCAGCACCGAAAAAGCAACCCAGGCAATACTGAGAAAAAAACCGGCCGGAATGCGTTTTAAACCAGAAGTTTTGTCTGTTTTAGTTAACTATAAACAACAAGATGGGAAGACCTATTTGAGTTATATTCGTAACGAGATCAAGTTTTCCTGTGACTGGAGAAGGCGTCTTTTTTCCACTAATTACTCGGCCGTCAGCGAGATGGTTGTTACTGAGCGTAAAGAGAGCGGGGTGATGCCTATCTCAAGGAGTAGCGCTTTTGGAGCATCCGAATCATTGAGTAATAGAGTGATGTATTTCTATGATGAAAACTTTTGGGGCGCGTACAACATTATCGAACCTACTGAGTCGTTAGAGTCGGCAGTATCGAGATTAATCAGACAACAAAGATAGCTTTTTTGGTTGGGACTATGTTAAATAAAGATCTGCAGTTATATAAAGAAGCACAGGGAGGTAGTTTAAAAGCTTTTGAAGTTTTATTCAGGCGGTACTACGCTCCCTTGTGTTCTTATGCACATCGTTTTACTAGTAGTCCCGACTACTCAGAAGAGTTGGTACAGGAGTTATTTTACGTTTTATGGAGGGATCGATCGAATATTGATATTGAGCGCTCGGTCAAATCTTACCTCTATGAGGCTGTACGCAACAGGGCGCTGCACTTTTTGGGGCATTTACGTGTCAGGGAGCAGTATGGCCGGGCGATCAAGCGAGAACTCTCTTGGGCAGCCGACTTTCCCTCACCTGAAGCCGATATGGAGGCAAGGGATTTTGAAAGAAGGGTGAACGAGATTCTTCAGAGATTCCCGGATCGCAGGAGAAGGATTTTTTGCATGAATCGTTTTGGTGGAAATAAATATGTTGAGATAGCTGCAAAGCTCTCGGTCTCTGTAAAAACTGTCGAAGCAGAGATGCATAAAGCGCTTAAAGCGCTCAAATATGGTTTAGAGGCCGGATAAAAATTTTAAGTATAAAACAAATGAAAAATAGTAGTAGAAAAAGGTGGAAACCAGATGTGGATCAAGCGTGGCTGAATTTTTGCGCACACATTCACTCAGAGAATACCGTTGAGAAAGCAGGAGAGAGAGAGAAGGTAGAGCTGAGAAAGGAGCTGACATATCCCGTTGCAAGAAAAAGAGGTGTTCCTCTTTCATTTTGGGGATGGAGTGCAGCTGCAGTTTTGTGCGCATTGTGTGTTGGTGTTTCGATCCATTTGTGGCCACAGCTGTCTCTCGTCGAAATGGTTGTTGTGCAAAATTTTGAAGATGACAAAGTCTTGGTTACCACTTTGCCGGACGGCTCTGTGGCGCTTTTATCAGGTAAAAGTAAGTTGACCCATCCTCAATCTTTTGCATCGAACCAAAGGTTGGTGACGTTGGAGGGAGAGGCCTTTTTTGACATAAACAGAGATGAACGACGCCCTTTTACCATTGAGACGGATAGAGTTACCGTTGAGGTGTTGGGAACCTCTTTTAGGTTGAGAAGTGATGAAACGTGTCCATTTGAACTTACCGTCAAGAGCGGGATCGTAAAAGTGGTGTTGATGAACATGGACCAGAATGTTTATGCCGAGGCCGGCGAGCAGGTACATTTAATAGCCAACTGGCTGCAAAAAAGTTATGTAGAAGATGTTGGCCATGGCGTGCACAGGCTCTATTTTATAGACGAGCCTTTAGGTCAAATTATTCGTGTAGTGAATGCTTGCGTCCAGGAGTCGGTGCAGCTGGCTATCGAAGATGAATCGCTTTTAAGGCGAAACTTCACCGTTACCCTTGATATCGAAAGTATTGAGGGCATTGCTGAACTATTATGCAACGTGTTAAGTATGAAACAAAAGATGGTTGGAAACATCATATACATAGGCAAGGAGTGAGACGCTGGCTATGTTTCTGTTTTCTTACTCTATGCCCTCTCTCCTGGACAATTGCTGATACACTTGATCAAAAAATCTATTTAGAAGGGGGTAGAGGGAGCGTATATGAGATGCTCAAAAAAGTGTCGGAGCGCTCCCAGTATTTGTTTATTTATGAAAGAGGGATTGTCAATAATGATCAGAGGGTAAGAGTCACATCCGGCACATATACCGTTAAAGAGGCAATTCTCATTATAACCGGAGAAAAGGATCTGCAAATGAAGGTTATAGGTAATTACATCCTGCTGTATAAAGAACTCCACGCTTCTTTACCTCCGCAGACAGTTGATTTACCATTAAGTATTATTATTGAAGGATTTGTTTTGGACAGACAAACACGGGAAGTGCTCCCACATAGTTACATAGTATTGGAAGCTAATGGTATGGGTACGGTCTCCAACATGGACGGCCGTTTTTCCTTAAAGATACCAGACTCGTTATCGTCCGCTTATGTTGTCATTTCCCATATTGGCTATCATTCTCCACGAATACCATTGGAGGTTTTTAAAGACAACAAACCGGAAATCTTACTGGAACCTAATGTCATACAGTTACAGGAAATAGTGGCGCGTTACGTTCCTGCACAAAAGATAGTTAGGGAAATGCTCGAGAATCGACCAATGAATTATGCCTCATATCCTGCTCATTTCACCTCTTTTTATCGGGAAGGGGTAGAGTATAGCGGCGACTTTGTTTCATTAACAGAAGGTGTTTGTCAGATATATAAGCCAGGGTACATGTCATCAAGCTCAGAACAGGTCAAGCTCTTAAAGATGAGAAATATTAAAAATACGAATTATCCCGATTCCATTTTGGTGAAGATTCAAGCGGGTGTCAGGGCATCGCTTCTCCTTGACGTCATCCAGCATACTCCTGACTTTTTATCTCGTGACAGAGACCTCTACTATAATTTTGCGCGGGTGGGTATGGAGCACGCTGATTCGGGGATGGTGCATGTGGTTGCTTTTGAACAAAAAAGCCATGTAGAAGAGCCTTTGTATACAGGATTGCTTTATATTGACGCCAATAGCAGGGCGCTATTGAAAGCAGAGTTTGAAATCTTCCCGCGTTATGTCCAAAAGATGGGGTCAACGATCATTCTCAAGAAAAGCAAAAACTTAGAAGTAGAAGTGCAAAAGATTTCCTACACCGTTTCTTACCAACAGTGGAACGGATACTACTGGATGAACCATGCCCGGGGAGACCTCCAATTTAAAATTAAAAGGAAAAAAAGCTTCTTTGGAAGCTTAAACAGGTTAAACGCTTATTTTGAAATGGCTACTTGTGAGATTGATACAAAGGATGTAAGGCGTTTCCCAAACAGAGAGCGCCTTTCGACCTCCAAAATTTTTTCCCAAATACAATTTAACTATGACGCCGATTTTTGGGAGCGTTTTAACACCATTCTTCCGGAAACTAAAATCACAGAGGCGATTGCCAAGTTGCTGCTGTATGTAGAGGAGCAGATTTAACCATTTTTGTTACCTTTGCAAATCGTAATAAGAGAGAAATGGCACAAAAACCTACCATCCCCAAAGGAACCCGCGATTTTATCCCTCTGGAAGCAACCAGACGTAACTACATATTTGATACGATTAAACGTATCTTTACCCTTTATGGATATGCGCCCATAGAGACGCCTGCCATGGAAAACCTGTCCACCCTCTTGGGCAAATATGGCGATGAGGGTGACAAACTACTGTTCAAGATCTTAAATTCGGGTGATTTCTTATCGGGAACCGACCCTGCCGCCTTGTCGCAAATGGGATCAGGCAGCGCTGCCTTAAAGATTTGCGAAAAAGGTTTGCGCTATGATTTAACGGTTCCTTTTGCACGCTTTGTGGTACAGCGCCAAAACGAGCTTGTTTTTCCGTTCAAACGCTATCAGTTACAGCCTGTCTGGCGGGCAGACCGTCCCCAAAAAGGTCGCTATCGTGAGTTCTATCAGTGCGATGTAGACGTCATTGGTTCCGACTCTCTTTTGTATGAGTTAGAGTTGCTTCAAATTGTGGACGATGTATTTAACGCTTTTGGCATTAAAGTGTGTATGTACGTCAACCACAGAAAAGTGCTGAGTGGAATTGCTGAGATGATTGGCAGGCCCGACATGCTGACCGCCATTACCATCGCCATGGATAAGTTTGATAAAGTTGGAATTGAGGCAGTTGAATCTGAATTTTTGGAACGCGGTTTGGAGAGCGAGGCAGTAGAAAAGCTTCGCCCCATCCTTACGTTCACCGGCAACACAGAAGAAAAAATCGCCCTTATAGAACAACACCTCTCAGAAACAGAGACAGGCATGACCGGTGTTGCCGAGCTTAAAACCCTCTTTGGCCTCTTCAGCCAAGTCGGCATGACCCAACAGATCACCTTAGACCTCTCTTTAGCACGCGGACTCAGCTACTACACCGGAGCCATTTTTGAAGTGAAAGCACTCGATTTTGAGATGGGAAGCATTTGCGGCGGGGGACGGTACGACAACCTGACGGGCGTCTTTGGCCTACCCGGAATGTCGGGCGTAGGCATCTCTTTTGGCGCCGACAGGATCTACGATGTGTTATTGGGATTAGACAAGTTCCCCTCCACCACAAATGAAGCGCCCAAGGTCCTATTCATGAACCTTGGCAAAGAAGAATCAACATTTGCCCTAAGCTGCCTCAAGCAGTTGCGCGCCTCAGGCATTCCATCGGAGCTCTATCCCGACCACACCAAAATGAAAAAGCAATTCGACTACGCCGACAAGCGCGGAATTCCATTTGTGGCCATTATTGGCGAGGAGGAGCTCAGGCAAGGCGTTGTTGCCCTCAAAAATCTGGCCACGGGTGCGCAGCAAAGCTGCTCTCCAACGGATATTGAGTCTATTTTAAAGGGATAAAATAGACATATTTAGAAATAATATTTGGAGAAACACAACTTTGTATTTACCTTTGCCCATTATCGCGGAGTGGAGCAGTTGGTAGCTCGTTGGGCTCATAACCCAAAGGTCGCAGGTTCGAGTCCTGTCTCCGCTACAAAAAAAGGTCAAAATGGTTCATTTTGGCTTTTTTTTGTTGAGGCAACGGCAGCAGCTCCGGAAAGTTTTTACTATTCTTTGCAGTCCCATGTTGCAAAAGGGTCAAAATGATTGGTTTTGATTTTTTTTTTGATGGAATAATTAATGTAACAACGTTTTATATATCTGTCATTTACCAAAATGATAGGTATATTTGCATCAGCAACAGCCCTAAAAAAAAGAGGAACACAATTTGTGTAATCAAATATTTATTACCTTTGTGGCGACAAAAGTGAAAATATAACAAAACTTTGAATACTATGAAAATCAAAACCATCATCGTGTGCATGATATGCACGTTGTCCGGGATCATCGCCCAAGGTCAAGTATCTTCAGGAACAGGCTTTCTCGTCTCGAGAAATGGCTTACTTGCGACCTGTTACCATGTAATTCAAGATGCAGAAACAATACTTGTTACAGGAATTAATCAAGATTTCTTCACTTATTATAGAGCAGAGGTAGCTGCAATCGATCGTGCGAACGATCTAGCCATATTGCAAATCAGGGATCCACTTTTTGTTCCATTCTCCACTCCCGTGCCTTATGTGATCAAACCAACAACTGCCAATGTCGGCGATGAGTGCTTTACTGTAGGTTTTCCAAGAATTATGCGGGGCATGGGAACCGAGCCAAAATTAACCAATGGCATTATCAGTTCAAGAACAGGTGCCCGTAACCTCATCACACGATACCAAATGACCACACCCATTCAATCCGGTAATAGCGGAGGTCCACTTTTTGACAGAAGTGGCAACGTAATAGGTGTTGTTAGCAATAAGAATACGCTTGCCGAAGTTGAAAACGTAGCTTATGCAGTGAAAAGCAATTATTTGATGAACTTAATCGAAACATTACCGAGTGATGCCTATCAGAACCCTATGTCTGCAAGTAGAAATATGCAATCTCAATATTCTCAGATACGGAATTATGTTTGTGCAATTTTTTCGATCTCATCTCGGACCATCACATCCCAAACAAGTCGCGCCATAGTTGATAATGTATGGGTTGAGCATTTTAAATCGGACGGTGTGCAAATGGGTATGGAGATTTATGTAGATTTTCAGATAAGCGGCATGATGAACAAGCAGGGAGCTTGTGTTGCCTGGTTCTATTACGATAATGGGAAAAAACCGATGATTGCAGCCCACGATGGCGCTTACAACATGCCAGACAAACAAGTGGCTGCGATCAGAAGTTTTGTTCCCAATAGTGACCTGTCTCAATTTAGTGATTTCGTTTTATTTATTCCCTACTCTGCGTTTCCCCGTCTGGGCAACGAAACTTACAATTTGGCTTTTCGAATAGGAATTCTGGACAGTAATAGTGACGTCGCTGCGGTATCAAGCTTAACATCTTTTTCGGTTCCATGGTAGCTGTACGGTGTTTCTAATGAGGTCACTGCCTTTGCTATAAAAGAGTCAAAATGAAAAAACGATCGACATTTTTGGCAGCGTTAGCTGTCTTGACAGTCTGCTCTTGCACTTCTAACGAGTATGAGAGGCTAAGTCCCTCTTATGCATCAAGAGCCGAAAGCAGCGCTTCACACTTACAGATCGAAGAGGAAAAAACAGAAGCCGTCCAAAGAAAAATCATCAAACAGGGGACCCTCAAATTTGAGACAGCAGACGTTAATAAAACCAAATCGATTATATCGCAATCGGTACAAGATTTAAATGGTTATATTTCAAATGACAATGCTAACGATTACTCCAACAGGCTTGAACATAGATTAACTGTTCGCATTCCAACCGACAAATTTGACCTGTTTTTAGAAAACATTTCTGAAAGCATCGTCAAAATGGACAGTAAGAATATTGATATGCTCGATGTAACCGAGGAATATATTGATACTGAGGCAAGAATTAAAACAAAAAAAGAACTTCAGAATAGATACAGAGAGCTTTTAAAACATGCAACCAAAGTTGATGAGATGCTCAACATAGAGAGGGAAATCGGAAAGTTGCAAACAGAGATCGAATCTGTAGAGGGACGAATGAAGTACCTGAACGACAGGATAGCTTTAAGTACATTGACGATTACCTATTACCAAAAGACCACTTCCAAATTTGGCTTTTCATCTCAATTTGTAGAAGGATTTAAAGATGGATGGCAAGGTTTCTTATCGTTTATCATCGTACTGTCTAATCTCTGGGTTTTTATCTTAGTAACAGTGGTGACAGTATATTTGATTAGAAGGTGGAGAAGAAAGAAGAAAAAAGCTATAATAACGGACTAAACAGCCTCGCAAAAGCCTCGAAGATTTTCTCTTTGCGCGACCGTTTTTCCCACTTCTTTAACTGAAGCTGCCTGCAATCGCGCAAATTGGAGCGGAACTGTTCATCTACTTGACGTGTAACCTTTTTATTGTAAACCAAAGTACTCACCTCAAAGTTGTGCTCAAAGCTCCTGTTGTCCATGTTGGCAGAGCCGATGATACAAAAGTTTCCGTCAATACTGATCACTTTGGAGTGATTAAATCCCTTGTGGTAAAGATGAATTTTCACCTGAGCCTCCATCAGCTCCGTAAAGTAGGAGCGTGAACTCAGGTGGGTGATGGTGGCGTCCGATTTTTCAGGCAACATAATGCGCACATCCACACCACCCAAAGAGGCCACTTTAATCGCATTTAGGATGGTTTCATTGGGCGTAAAGTAGGGCGTAATGATGTAGAGGTGTTTTTTTGCTTGCGTAATGGCCGTAAAGTAACTCTGCATAATGTTGGCGTAGTCACTGTCGGGGCCGGAGGTAATCACTTGGGTGTAACAAATTTTTTCGGGGAGGACAAGATTGGGATAAAACTGTTTTCGGTTGGGAAGGGTCTGCCCGTTAATAAAGTACCAGTCCAACAAAAAGCTCGATTGTAAATTGGCCACAGCCTCTCCCTCCACTTTAATGTGGGCATCCAACCAGGCAAGGTAATCCCCTCCTGAGTAGTAACGGTCGGCAATATTGACTCCGCCCATATAGGCGACTTTGCCATCTACAACCAAGATTTTGCGGTGATTACGGTAGTTGATTTTTGAGGTGAGCCAAGGGTAGCGAACAGCGGCAAAAGACTCCACTTGTGCTCCCGCGGCTTTGAGTTTATCAGAATAGTGGCGGGGGAGCGTCCAGCTGCCCACATCGTCGTAAATCACACGCACCTGAACGCCCTGCTGAGCCTTTTGAATAAGCTCTTGTTGCCATAAAGTTCCTATTGCGTCGTTCTCAATAATATAGGATTGCAAATGGATGTGGTGTTGCGCCGATTTGACACTCTCCATCATGGCTTTAAGCGCATCTTTACCCGTAAAGTAAGGAGTGATGTTGTTGTAGGAGGTGAGAATACTCTTGTTGTTATTCAGATTGAGTTTAATCAAACGGATCTGCTTGGCGATCTCTTTGGGGAGGGAACCTTTCATCGCCTCAAATTGAGCAATCTGCTGGGCGCTGATCACCTTTTTGATACGTTCGTCCCTGACTCCCTTGCGGCTGTAAATCTTATTCCTTCTGTAATTTTGACCAAAGTAGAAGTAAATAATCATGCCAAAGAAGGGTAAAAAGAGCATGACAATGGTCCAAGAGAGGGTTTTGATGGGATCGTGTTTGAGGTACACCATTTGGGCGCACACATAAAGCGCCACAGCTAAGTAGAAAAGATAGAGCGCCAGCAGCGGCAACGGCCAATTAGATAACCCCAACATATCAAGCTTGTTTTCGTGTTCCGGAATACAACACAGTCACTCCGCCGGTTAAAGCGTGGTAGTGTGGGTTAGAAAAGCCCGCATCCGCCATCTCTTTGCACAGAGCATCGTACTGAGGAAACAGAGGTACCGATTGAGACAGATAACGGTAGGCCGTTTTGTTGCCCGACAGGACGCGGCCCCAGAGCGGCATGATATGAAAAAAGTAGAGGGTAAAGAGAAACTTCCAAATCGGGTTCCTTGGCGTGGCAAACTCAAGGATATGGAGGCTTCCACCGGATGTGAGCACCCTAAACGCCTCACTAAGCGCAATAGTACGGTCTTGAAAATTCCGAATGCCAAAGGCAATGGTGATGGCGTCAAAACGACACGCTTCAAAGGGGAGTCGTTCTGCCTCTCCCTCCAGAAACAGAGGGCTTTGTTCGCCATCTTTGCATTTCTTTTTAGCTTTCTGCAACATGTTGGGAGAGAGGTCCAATCCAACAACCTGCGTTTTGAGCTTGCGGAAAATCTTCCAACTAAGCACTCCGGTGCCGCAGGCAAGGTCTAAAACGGTTGCGGGCTCTGTTTTCTTGAGTTTTGCAATCAGACGGTTTCTCCAATATCCATCCAATCCAAAGGAGGCGGTGCTGTTTATACGGTCGTAACGATGGGCTATGCTGTCAAACATGGTCGCCATATCGTGGTGAAGAGACATGGTTTGCCTACATAAAGTCCCGGATAAACCCGTAAGAGATATCATCAACACGAATTTCTCCCTTAGTGGTGTGGCCCAGGGTGGTGACAGGAATCTTGTGCTTTGTCATCATATCCACAAAAGCAACGTCATTGTGCTCGGAAGTAGAGACGATAAATCGACCCAACGACTCGCCAAAAAGAAAAGCGTCTTCTCTGATTTCTGCATCGGTGGTGATGTCAAACCCCAATTGATTGGGTATGGACGATTGGAGCAACGCCGTAAAGATGCCACCCTTGGTGATGCTATGAATGCTTGTGAGCAGATTTTTGCGGATAGCCTCAGATAGAACACTTTGTAGACGACTCTGCTCTTGCGGATTCATCCATGGGGCAGGAGATGGGTGGATGTGGTGAACACTATACAGATATTCTGATGAAGCAACATCTTGAACCGAACGCCCCAGCAGGTAAATCATCTCCCCTTTTTTCTGAAACGCAAGACCAACGTGCGGCGCCTCTTTGGGCAGCAGGCCCACCAATCCCAAAGTGGGGTGGGGGGATGCATCCGAACTTGCAGGAAACTTAAAAAAAGCAACGGGAGTTGCGCCCGTACACGCCAAGTTTTGAGAAGCTTCTGCTGTCGCCACCATATTGGCCAACTCGCTATCGTACGATTCGTGACGGCTGTTCCCCCCTACGGCAATAACAAGCGAAGGCGCATCAGCCTCGGCAGTAATAACGTATGCATTTGCCGGTTGAGTCGCTTTTTTAAGCTGACTATTGATTAGCAACGCCGCTTTTATCAAACTCTTTGGCTCCGGAACCCCGTCAATAGACAACGGGTCGCCAGACGCTTTTTTCCCCTCCTTTACAACATTATGATTAAAAGGAACACACTCTGTAAGCAAAGAGACAGGTAACTCCCTAACCAATTTTTCCCGGTGATAGCAATGAATGGCAGGAATCTGTAATGCACAAGCCCAGCCTTCTCCTATTTCGATGATACCATTATTTTTAGACTCCATATTTGATGTTTTATGCTGCGAAGATACAAAAAAA
>WQYK01000025.1 GCA_009781275.1 Bacteroidales bacterium
AAATATTCAGGACTGTGATAACCAGCTATAAGAAAAGGATTTTTAGGTTTCATTACACAAATTGCGTTACATAAATTACGTTACGCAAATTACGTAATAATTTTTTAATTATCCAAATTCAACGGAGAATCCGGCTCCCTACTCATCACCTTGTACTCCATCCGGTCAACAAAGCGGGGAAAAAACTTATTCAGCCACACTACCGCCTTGCCCTGAAGCGTCAAAACAACTTGGGCCTTGCGTTTTTGGATTCCTTTAATGATATGTTGGGCGACTAATTCCGGGGACATCATTTTGCCCTCGTTTCGAGGGGTCTCTCCTTGCTGGGAGCCATCTGCGGTAAGGGCAGAAAAACGGATGTTGGATGCGGTGAATCCGGGTGCAATGACCATCACATGGAGGCCGTCGTAGAGGTGTTCGATGCGAAGCGTCTCTAAAAATCCCTGAATGGCAAATTTGGATGCGGAGTAACCGGTACGGGCGGGTAATCCCTTAAAGCCGGCAATAGAGGAGACTCCTATTACGGAGCCTTTGGCGGTAAGAAGGTGGGGAAGGGCATACTTGGTACAGTAGACAGTGCCCCAGAAATTAACATCCATCAAATTTTTGATAACGACAAGGTCAAGGTCTTTAAAGAGCGCCCGCATAGAGATGCCTGCGTTGTTGATTAAAATATCGATACGGCCAAAATGGGTGATGCACGCTTCTGTCATCTCTTTGCAGTCGGTCTCAATGCTTACGTCTGTAACAATCGACAGGATATTTGCGTTGGCAAACTGTTGCTTTATTTCTTGCTCAACGGCGGTGAGTCTGTTGGCGCTCTTGTCGGCAATACAGAGGCGAGCGCCCAAAGCGGCAAAGGCATGGGTAAGCGCTCGACCGATGCCCGAAGCGGCGCCGGTAATGATGACTACTCTGTTTTGCATATCTATTCAATCGCTTTGTCGGGGATGGCGTCAAGGTGGCTATAGTCGCCCCTTTGCAGCTTCTCCTGTATTTGGCTAAAGGCGTCCAAGGTGTATTGGACATGCTCAAGCTCGTGCATTGCCGTAGGAATCAGGCGATACATCACCACTCCTCTGGGTACGACGGGATAGACGACCACCGAGCAAAAGATGTGGTGATTTTCCCGTAAGTCAACCAGCATACCGGTGGCCTCCTCTACAGTCCCCTTCATGAATACGGGCGTTACGCACGCCTCGGCTTTGCCGATGTCAAAACCACGCTCGCGCAGACCTGTTTGGAGGGCGCGGGTGACGACCCATAACTTTTCACGCAGTTCGGGCATGGTGCGAACCATGTCAAGGCGTTTGAGCAATCCCGCGACCATGGGCATGGGGAGCGATTTTGCGTAGATTTGAGAGCGGAGGTTGTATCGTAAATAGTTGATAACGCTCTTGGGCCCGGCGACAAATCCGCCGATTCCCGCCATGGCTTTGGCAAAGGCGCCAAAGTAAAGGTCCACCTCGTCCATGACATTGTAGTGTTCAGAGGCGCCGCGACCATGAGCGCCCATAACGCCAAACCCGTGGGCATCGTCAATCAGGATGCGAAAGTTGAACTCTTTCTTAAGGGCGCAAATTTCATCTAAAATTCCCAAATCGCCGGTCATGCCGTATACCCCCTCTGTAATCAACAGAATGCCGCCGCCTGTCTCTGCGGTAAGCCGGGTGGCGCGCTCCAATGCTTTGCGGCATTTTTCGATGTTGTTGTGCGGATAGACAATGCGTTGGCCTAAGTGGAGGCGAACGCCGTCCATGATGCAGGCGTGCGCTTCTGAGTCGTAGACAATGATGTCGTGGCGGTTGACTAAGGCGTCGATGGTAGAAATCATTCCTTGGTAGCCAAAGTTAAAGAGGTAAGCGTCCTCTTTCTTTTCAAAATCTGCCAATTCACGCTCTAACTGTTCATGAAGGGCAGTGTGCCCCGACATCATTCTGGCTCCCATGGGGTAACCCAACCCCCATTGGGCGGCTGCCTGTGCGTCGGTTTGACGCACTTCGGGGTGATTGGCCAACCCTAAGTAGTTGTTAAAAGTCCATGCCAACACCTCTTTTCCCTGGAATTTCATGTATGGCTCAATCTCCCCTTCTAACTTGGGAAACATAAAGTAGCCGTGTGCTCTTTTACGGTATTGACCCAAAGGTCCACCTTCATCTTTTTGGATTCTTTCAAAAATGTCCATAATCTAAATGTTTATGTATAACGAATTCGTTGTCCTATCCTAAGGGTGGTGGTTTGTCTGATGTTGTTTAGAGCGCAGAGCCGGGCAACAGAAACGCCGGTTCTGGAAGCAATCTTACTCAAGGAGTCACCCTGACGAACCGTCCAAAAGCGAATCTTTTCGACCTCTTTCACATACTCAAAATTGGCAGCGCTTAGCCAAAAGATGTCGTCTTTAACGCGATACTCTTCAAAATCGTAAAGGTCATTGGGGTTTATCACGTTACCCAAGTATCGGGTTTCAAAATGGAGGTGATAGCCGGTGGAGCGACCGGTGTTTCCGCCCATACCCAGGGCTTCACCCGCTTTTACCATTTGGCCGATGGCAACAAGTGTCTTATCAAAATGGGCGTAAAGCGTCTCCAATCCATTGTTGTGGCGAACGACAACATAATTGCCGTAACCTCTTCTTTGGTAGTTGACAAGACGCACTTGTCCGTCAAAGGCACAAAAAACGGTGTCACCTTTATGTACCTTGAGGTCTACTCCGTAGTGGAACTGTCCTCTGCGGAATCCAAAATTAGAGGTCACATATTTTTGGACAGGTGGAAAATAGCCGCGCATGTCGATTTTAATGGTGTCTTGCATCTCCACCAACCGAACGCCGTATGGATTAATAATCGACTCGTCCCAAAGTTCATACTCCTCGGGAAGGCCGCCAAAGTGGAGCATTCGGTAATCACCGTCAGCCAGGATGACTGGGATGTTTTGCTGACTGGAGGGTGTGTAGAATGGCACAACAATGACCGCGCTTTGTGGGAGTACTACGGGAATGTGTATGTTGGTCGCAGGTTGTGGCTTTGGATTGTTCTTTTTGAAAAAGAAAGGATTGTTGTCGGCGGCATGGAGTGTGAGGGTACAAAACAACGCTACCGTCAGCGCCCCCCATTTAAGCATCAATGTTTGCATATTTGGCATGTTGTTCAATAAATTCGCGACGAGGCGGCACTTCGTCGCCCATTAACATGGAGAATATTCGGTCAGCTTCTGCGGCGTTGTCAATGGTGACTTGTCGTAAAAGACGGTTTTCGGGATTCATGGTGGTATCCCAAAGCTGTATGGCGTTCATCTCTCCCAATCCTTTGTAGCGCTGTACATGCAGTCCGCTATCTTTTCCTTTTCCGATGATTTCTATGGCGTTTTTCCGCTCCTCTTCTGTCCAGCAATAGCGCTCCTCTTTCCCTTTTTTAACTAAGTAGAGTGGGGGCGTGGCAATATAGACGTGTCCGTTCTTGATGAGGTCTTGCATGTAACGGAAAAAGAAAGTGAGGATCAGGGTGGCAATGTGGCTGCCGTCTACGTCGGCGTCGGTCATGATAATCACCTTGTAGTAACGAAGCTTTTTAAGATTAAGCGCTTTACTGTCTTCCTCGGTGCCGATGGTGACGCCCAATGCAGTGTAAATATTTCTGATCTCTTCATTGTCAAACACTTTATGCTCTGCCGTTTTTTCAACGTTCATGATCTTACCGCGCAGGGGAAGAATGGCCTGAAATGTACGGTCGCGACCCGATTTGGCGGTGCCGCCCGCGGAGTCTCCCTCAACCAAGTAAAGCTCACATTTTGCAGGGTCTCTATCGGAACAGTCGGATAACTTGCCCGGGAGTCCCGCCCCCGACATCACCGATTTGCGCTGCACCATTTCCCGCGCTTTACGGGCGGCGTGGCGGGCGGTGGCAGCCAGAATCACCTTGTCGATAATAGACTTGGCGTCTCTTGGATTCTCCTCTAAATAATTATCTAATGCCGCCGACACCGCTTGCGACACTGCGCCCATCACCTCGCTGTTTCCGAGCTTGGTTTTGGTTTGTCCTTCAAACTGAGGCTCGGCCACTTTAATTGAGATGATGGCCGTGAGTCCCTCTCTAAAGTCGGAGGGGTCAATATCAAATTTAAGCTTGGAGAGGAATCCGTTCTTATCGGCATAATTTTTAAGGGTGGTGGTGAGTCCCCTGCGAAATCCGCTCAGGTGTGTTCCTCCCTCTATGGTGTTGATGTTGTTTACGTAAGAGTGAATATTTTCGCTAAACCCCGTATTGTACTGCATGGCGATTTCAATGGGGAAGCCGCTTTTGCCGGTATCTAAGTAGATGGGCTTCTCTGTCAACTTTTCACGGGTGCCGTCTAAATAGGTGACAAATTCGAGCAAACCCAATTCGGAGTAGAAAACTTCGCTATGGCGACCGTTTTCGTTTCCATTGTCGCCTTCACCATTCTCTTTTGAATCAGACTCCCGGTTGTCGGTAATAGAGAGGCGGACGCCCTTATTCAAAAAAGCCAGTTCGCGCAGGCGGGCAGATAGAATTTCGTAACTAAAAGCGGTGGTCTGCACAAAGATTTCGGAATCGGGGAAAAAGGTGATAATGGTTCCGGTGTCGTCGGCAACGCCCGTCTCCAACACCGCTGTCTGCGGAACGCCGCGGCAGTACTCCTGTGTGTACACTTTTCCATTGCGGCGCACCTCGGCAATCAGCTTGGATGATAGTGCATTAACACATGAAACACCCACGCCGTGTAATCCACCCGAAACCTTATAACTGTCTTTACTAAACTTCCCTCCGGCATGGAGCATGGTCAGCACCACTTCGAGCGCCGACTTTCCCTCCTTTTCGTGCAAATCGACCGGAATTCCCCGGCCGTTATCGGCCACGGTAATGGAGTTGTCGCTATTAATGGCCACGGTAATGTTGGTACAAAAGCCCGCCAAAGCTTCATCAATCGAGTTATCTACTACTTCATACACAAGGTGGTGTAACCCCCTTGAACCTATGTCTCCAATGTACATCGAAGGACGCTTTCTTACCGCCTCCAACCCTTCGAGCACCTGTATGCTCTCTGCGGAGTATTGATTTTCTTCTTTCATCATCATTCTACTTCAAACAGACAAAGGTACATATAATTTCCCACAAACCACGAAATCGATATTAACAAAATATTAACAAGTTATTAACAAAGTTATCGATAATAAAGGATTGGTCATAAGTTTTGAACATAGTTATTTACAAGTTTTGAATACGTTATCAATAGTTATTCAACATGGTTGTAAACAAAAAATGTTGATAAAGTTAAAATCTAAAGGTCATGCCTCCGCCAATGCGGATTCCCGGTTCATAGTAGTAGAGAAAGTTTTGCATTTTGGTATTGTTGAGGAGGTTTTGTCCTTCAACATAGAGCCCGAACCACTCGGCAAATCGATATTCCAACTGAAGACCAATATGGGTGTATGGGTCGATTTCTTGAGGAAAAGCGTATGTTTTTCCTTTGTAAACTGCTGAGAACGTTGTAATAATGCGTTCGCGCCATTGATAACGAGCGGTAAGGTTCAATTCTGTTTTGGGTTTAAACCAAGCAATTACTCCTCTGGAAAATGTATAAGAGTGGCGCTTTCCCGTCAGGTGAAGTGTGAGGGGAGTGGAATTCCAAGTGAGTTCAGTTGCTATAGATAGTCGCTCTTCATCAGTATCAGATAATGAAAATGTATTGCTAAGATCGTTGGTAAGATTGTTTTGGAAATGGTATTGGTCATTGGTTTTGGTATGTTGACCATAAATATGATAGCCAAGATGGTGTGCAATTTTTCCTTTGAACCCCACTTGAATCATCCAACGTACATCACTGTTCTTGAGTAGAATATTTTGAGAAAGCCAAGGATTTTCAGCAAGTAGTGTTTGGTAGTTGTTGTGACGGTTTTCTCCCATAAAGTCAGCATAGAGCACTAAGTTGTCCGGAATCAGTTGGTACGATGTTTCCAACTGAGGATAGAAGAAGAAACTTTCTGACTCAGGTGCATTATCGAGCGCGCCGGAGAGTATCAGCCCTGCCTGCACCAAAAATCTGTTTTTATGATATTGATAATAGGGATTAAGCGCAATAACGCCGCGATTGATTTTGGAATCGTAGAGGTCGTTGGAGAGAGAGCCAGAGAGCGCAACTCCCAATGTTTGTTCCGGTCTAAAGCCGATTGCAACCCCACCATTAAACCGGATAAGGTCTTCACGGTAGGCGGCTGTACCAAGAATATTCCACATGTGAACCCTCTCTTCTAATCGACTCCAATTGGCCGAAACGTTCCACATTGTGCCCATACCAACGCTTTTCAAAGACGAAAGAGAGATGTCTGCTTTGTAGAGGCTGTAGACGTGCGCCAAATTGTCGCGCATAAAAGAGCGACTGTTTAGTTTATCAGGATTAAAAGATTCAGGATCGACGACGGCTACTCCGTAATAAGTATAGTAGTTATAGTCATATCCTCCTCCGATCTCAAATTTTCCTTTATTCCAATTGAGGGAGTAACGAATATCGGTATTGTTTTGCATCTGGTCTGCAACCGTTGTTCCCACCATTTTGTATCGAGGCAATTCGCCCCAAAATGAGCGATGTTGGGCAGTCAGCAACAACGCAGACGCTCCCGACAGGGGAGCTTGCATAAAGAGATCTGCAAGGGGCGAGGTGGGATAAAGCGCTCCAAATCGGAGATGAACCCAAGGCTGTTTGATTGTTCCCGGCGACGACAGATGAACCCAGGGAAGAGGCGCAAAGGAGTAGAGGTCGTGATAGGGCTTGTCAAAGATGGCGTAGTCCATCGTAATGTTAAATTGGGAGATGGAGTCGTGTATGGCAGCAGGGAGTTTGGGTTTTTCGACTTCTATGATGTGCCCTTCATAGTCGCGTTGAACCTCCACCCTTGGGTTGATTCTGTTTTGCTGTTGCGCCATGATAGGAAAGGTAAAAGCAGTCAATAGGATGCTGATAGCGATTGTTTTGGTTGTTAAGTTCATCATGATGCTACCTGTTTTTTTGATTGAGTTTTTCAATACGCAGACGAACAATGTCGTGGACGTTGTCCGCTTTTTCGGGCCTGTATTCATCCAAAAGGCTTTGATAGGTGGCCAAAGCTTGCACCACCTCATTTTGATCGGCGTAAATATCTGCCAAGATAATAAAACTGAGCGCAATCCAATAGTGTTGCGGAGAATCGCTGTCGGAGAGGGCGTAGATGCGCTCTTCTGCTTTAGCAAAGTTGCCGGCATTATAGGCGTCCTGAATCAACAGATAGGCCGATTCGGCGCCAATGGGGGTATAGATTTCAGAAGCAAGCCTTTGGAAAAGCTCCATGGCCTGTTCGCGTTGCCCCAACGCCAGGTGTGACTTTCCTTTAATATAGTTGAGCTCCTGAGTGACAGATGGTGACAATCCGGTTATTCTCAGTGTTCTGTCCACCTGCCGAATGGCCTGCTCAAAACGTTGCTCTTTATAGTATGAGCGGCTTTTTCCTATCTCAGCTTCAGTTTTGTTATTTTCTAAAATGGCTATCTCCGAGAGCGTTTCAAATCCTTTGACCGCCTCGTCATACTTTTCTAAGAGGTAGCAGAGTCGGGCATAATGTAAGGCTGCCTGCTCTGCAAAGGAGCCGGAGCCGGTACGCATCACGACTAAGTATTCGTCGGTGGCCTCCTCCTCTTTTCCACTAAGACGCAAAATCTCTGCAATATAAAAGTGCGCCTGAGCGCTTTTAGCTCCGTTGGGGTACTCCTGCAACAAGGCGCGAAGCGACTTGAGTGCTTCGTTATAAGACCCGGTCAGAAAGAGCTGTTCTCCGGCGCTAAAGAGCATCTGCTCCTTTTCATCCGCGCTTTTTCTGCTGCTGATTCCCAATTTAGCTATGTAGTCAAAGTATCCCCGTGCATTGTTCTGCTGGAGGTAGATGTTCTCAATACCGGCAAGCGCATTGTCCGCTTCGGGGGTATCGGGATACTCTTCCAGCACTTTTTTATAGTGAGCCATCGCTCTGTCCGGATTCTTAAGGTTGATTTGAATCAGCCCCAGTTCGATGATGGCTTTGGAGTAGTATTGAACGGCGTCTTTGTTTTGAATCAGTGTATTAAAGATCGATTCAGCGGTCGAATAGGCTCCGGTTTGCACATAGGTGCGGCCAAGTTCAAAAGTGGCCGGTACCGCAAAAGCACCTGACGGATAGACAGAAATCAATTGCCTTAAAGTTAAGATTTTATTGTTTTGCTGAAACAAAAGACCCTGGGCCAGCGCTGTTTGGTAAAGACTATAATCAGAAGGGAGTCCGTTGGATTCAACGGCCAAACCATAATATTCAATCGCTTTTGGGTATGCTCTACTCAAAAAGGCGCAATCCCCAAGTCGGTTTTGAGCGTCGGTGTAATAGGAGAGGGTGTGCAGGTTGCCTCCGGTTAAGTAGTTTTTAAAGTGAGATTCGGCTTGTGCGTAGTCTCCAAGTTGGAAATAAGCGTAAGCAATGTTGTAGACCGCCGTTCTTCGTTCGGCAGTTGCTATGGACGCAGGGGGAGAGGAGCGGAATTGTGTCCACGCCTGAATAGACTCCTCAAAACGGTTGCTGCGATAGAGAGATTCTGCTTTCCAGTAAGTTGCTAAGAGTGTTACGCCGACTAATCCTCCTTTGGAATTGATGGCTTGGTTAAATAACGGTTCAGCCTCGCGGTAGGAACCTGCGTTAAAGAGCTGCATCCCGCGTAGAAAAGAGGCGCGTTGCAGCTTCTCAAGAACGGGGCGCTCCGGATACCGAACCGCCTGAAGGGCAGTAAGGGCATTTCTGTAATCTTTGTTCAATAGGTAGGCATCGGCAATGTAACTCTGTATCTCGTTCGATTTTTTGGTGTCGGGATAGCGCTCCATGTAGGTGTAAAAGGAGCTGGTGTTGTTGTTTAGGTCAAAAGACAATTTGGCGTAGTTAAAGAGGGCGTCCTCTGTAATAACCGGGTCAAAATCCAAAGAAGAAACAACCTGAAATGTGTTGAGAGCTAATAATTTATTTTTAGTTTGGATGTAGGTCTCACCTAAATAGTAGAGCGCATTTTGCCCCAAAGAGTCCAACACCATCCCCGCCTCTTCAAAGAAAGGAATCGCTTGAAAAAACCTCTCCTGCGCATAGTGAATCATACCGGCAAGGTAGTGGTCCTGACGGGAGAGTACGGGTGCGTTTTTAAGATAGGCATCAAGATATCGTTGCGCTTCCGGAAGCCTGTCCAAGATAAAACACGATTCGGCCAGGATGCGTGCAATGGTATGTTTTTCCATCCCTTCTGACCTGACGTAAAGCTCTTCTCCCTCTAAAACAACCTGCTCGTATTGTTTGAGCAAAAACCTTGACTGTAAAATGTAGTAGGGCGCCGCCTGCGCAAAACGAGCATCACCGGCCACTTTGGTAAATCCATCAATGGCTTTTGAAAAATCTTTACTCAGATAGTCAATATACGCCCTATAGTAGATAGAGGGAGCGTCGTAACTGTTCCCTGCCAAAACACGTGAAAAGCTTTGTGTGGCAATAGCATGTGCATTGGTCTGAAACGCAGCATACCCCATTTTGTAAAAGAGCTCAGAACGCTGTTCCGACCCAAAGTATGTATCGGGGCACTTTTCATAATAACCAAGCGCCGATTCGTACTCCTCGCGGGCAAAAAAATGGTTGGCCAGCCTGAACCATATCTCGGGAATGAGCGTAGAATAGGGGTACTCCTTGATATATACCTCTACTTCGTCTTCCAAACCGTGGTTATTGAGTGCAATATTGCAAAGAGTAATGTAGCCGGCAACTTCTCCCTTTTTGATTGACTGCTCTTTGGAGAGCGACAGCTCCCACTGTTGAAACTGACTTTTGGCAAGAGAATAAAATGCCTGATTATACAAAGCTATGGCCTGCTCCTGACCAACCGCGGGCCTCCATAAAAAGATGAACAGGAAAACCAAAAAACGATTCATAAACTATTTTTTTGCAAAAATAGTACCAATCTGTGTAAATAAACTATTTTTGTTTAACTTTGTAGTCGATTATGCCAACAATGATGCCAAAAATTGATAGCTCTTCTGTTCTTGTTGCGTTAGAAAACGTAGATATCATTAAAGAACGTAATTTAATTCTTTCGGGAGTCTCTTTGTCTGTAGCCAAGGGAGAGTGGGTCTATGTGGTGGGAAAAGTGGGAGGCGGCAAGACATCCGTTGTAAAAGCGTTAATAGGCGAGATACCTGTACATAAGGGAGTCGCACATGTTGTGGGATTTGACCTGTGCCGCATAAAAACAAGACAGATTCCCCTTTTACGCAGGAAGATTGGCGTTGTCTTTCAAGATTTTCAGCTCCTGATGGAGAGGTCGGTATTTGATAACTTGGCGTTTGTATTAAGCTCAACCGGTTGGCGCAGCAAAAAGATGATGACCCAACGCATTCTTGAGGTGTTGGACAAAGTGGGCATGAGGCACAAGAGCCACAAAATGCCCTATCAGCTTTCGGGAGGCGAACAGCAGCGTGTGGCGATTGCACGCGCAGTGCTCAACAATCCGCAACTCATTTTGGCCGACGAACCTACAGGAAATTTAGACGAGGAGACTGCAGTGGGAATTATGTCGCTTTTCTCCGATTTACACAAGAATTATGGATTGACTATTTTGATGGTGACGCATAATATGAGCATGGTGCAACGGTTCCCAGGACGGCTTTTTAAGTGCGAGAGCGGTAAATGCGTAGAATTTGAGATGCAACAGGAGATTGACTTTAGTGTAGATACCTACGTATAGTGCTTTTTCCCTTGAATACCCATAGCAAAGATATTTTTGACTGGTTTGCACAAAACATGCCTGTAGCCGAGACAGAGTTGGATTACGGCACCCCTTTTCAGTTGTTGGTCGCCACCATTCTTTCTGCCCAATGTACCGATAAACGGGTCAACCTCACCACCCCCGCTCTTTTTGCACGCTTTCCCGATGCTGCCTCCATGGCAAAGGCATCGGTTGATGAAATTTATGAATTGATTAAATCGGTCTCCTATCCCCACAATAAGGCTAAGCACCTTGTGGACTCCGCACAAATGGTGACGCAAGATTTTGGAGGAGTCATTCCTCAGGAGCCGGATGAGTTGCTCAAGCTACCCGGCGTGGGACGCAAGACGGCGCATGTGGTGGCATCTGTTATCTACAACAAAGCGGTGATTGCTGTGGACACCCATGTATTCAGGGTGTCGCACCGATTGGGACTCTCTTTGGGAAAAACACCGGAAAAAGTGGAGCGTGATTTGACCCAACTGATTGAACCCCATTTACTCCCTGTAGCGCACCACTGGTTGATTTTGCATGGTCGCTACGTTTGCACCGCCCGCGCTCCGCAATGCAACCGTTGCGGGTTGGCTGTGTGGTGCCCTTCCGTTACAAACGCTTGATAACAATGAATAAATAACATACTCTTGGATACTTATCTGATTCGTGACTTTGTAAGTTATCTTCGCCTTGAGCGCGGATTGGCCAGGCACACCGTTGCTGCATACAAGTCCGATTTGGAAAAATTTTGCGCTTTTTTGCAGGAGCGCTATGGAACGGCTGAACCTCAAAAGGTAGGACGGGACGATTTGATTGCATTCATTGGCTCGATTCACCAGGAGCGGCTTACGGAGCGGACACAAGCACGTTTACTGAGCGCGTTGCGGGCGTTTTACAAATTCCTGCGCATAGAGGGACGTATAGAAACCGACCCTGTAGAGCTAATCGATTCGCCTAAAATCGGAATCTATTTACCTGTAGTGTTGAGTATTGGAGAGGTAGAGGCTTTGCTAAAGTCAGTCGATTTAAGCCACCCGCAGGGACATCGAAACCGCGCCATTCTGGAGATGCTGTATGGCTGCGGAATGAGAGTAAGCGAGTTAACACATCTACGCATCAGCGACCTCTTTTTTCAGGAGGAGTTTATCCGCATCAGGGGCAAGGGGAGCAAGCAGCGTCTGGCGCCGGTAGGCGGGCAGGCAATCAGAGCGGTAGAACTCTGGATGGAGCAACGTCGTTTGATGTCGGTGGCCAAGACGGGAGAAGATATTGTCTTCCTGAACCGTCGCGGCGCACCTTTAACGCGCGAGATGGTGTTCCTGATGGTACGGGAACAGGCACTCTTGGCGGGAATTTCCAAAACCATATCGCCCCACACCCTGCGCCACTCCTTTGCCAGCCACCTGCTGGAAAACGGCGCCGACCTGCGCATTATCCAGCAGTTGTTGGGGCATGAAAGCATCTTAACTACAGAGATATATACACATCTTGATGCTGCCAAATGGCAGGCTGCCATTTTGGAGCATCATCCGAGGAGGGGCTAAGTAGTCTATTTATATTGAATTTATCGCATACAAAGGTACATTTACCATCCACGCTTCCTGCCTGTGGTCAGCCAGGGAAGTGCGAATTGCCTTTGCAGGCTTGTATTTTTCGCAAAAAAACTTGAAACTTACCGATTTAACACTTGTGCCCGACTTGACCTCTATAGGAATAATTTCCTCCTCATTTTGCACCACAAAATCAACTTCTGCTGTACTGTTTTCGTTAGCCCAGTAGTAAATTTCATTGTCTTCATTAAGTATGAGTTGTTGGATTACAAAGTTTTCGGTTAAAGCCCCCTTAAATTCCGTAAAGATAACATTGCCGTCTAAAATGGTCTTTAGAGGAAGTTTTGCCATTGCTCCGAGCAAGCCGACGTCATTATGGTAGAGTTTGAATGCAGATAAATCTTGATATGCAGAGAGGGGCATGCCTGGTTTTGAAATACGAAAACATTGGTGAAGCAACCCACAGTCGAGTAACCATTGAATGGCTAACTCAAATTCTTTTGCTCTTGCCCCATTTTTTATCACACCGTAAATAAATTTTTTATTCTCCCTTGAAAGCTGAGAAGGTATTGATTTCCACACCATATTGATACGAGGTACTATCTCTTTAGGGGCGTGTTTTGAAAAATCATTTTGATATGATATGAGGATTTTTCGTTGCACAAGGCGAGCTAAACGAAAATCGCGATGTTGAACAAAGTGAGATACCACCTCGGGCATCCCTCCAAGAAACAGATAATATCGTAGATAATTCACGAGTTTTTCTTTAAAAAGATGGACTATTTTCCAATCAGGGTTTTCAACCAAATCTGCTAATCGTTCTTCCTCCAACGCTTTGAGAAACTCAGGAAAAGACAAGGGTTTCAAATACAAAAAATCAACCTTCCCGACAGGAAACGAAATGTTTTGATGCAAATTCATTCCCAACAATGAACCCGCTGCAACAACGTGATACTGTGGTGCATCTTCATAAAAATATTTTAATGCCGTAACTCCATCGACAGCTGCTTGAATTTCATCAAAAACGATTAATGTATCGTCAGGATTGATTGTTGCGCTTGCAAAAACAGAAAGCGAGGCTAAGATTCGTTGAATATCAAAGTCTTCTTCAAAAAGATTTCGAACCACCTTCATTTTCTCAAAATTGACATACACTGTTTGTTTGTACTCCTGTCTGCCAAATTCTTGAATAAGCCAAGTCTTCCCTACTTGTCTTGCTCCAAAAATAATAAGAGGTTTTCTATTGATGTCTAATTTCCACCTTATTAATTCTTTAATCGTAGTTCTATACATTTATCTCGACTTTAAAACAATGCAAAGATACATTTTTATCGACTAAATTCCAAATATTCTTACATTTTTCTCGACAATACTCTTTTCACTCAGAACTGCAACGTAAAGACACTCCCCCTTTCCACCTCGCTCTTGACATAGATAGCGCCCTTGTGCATCAGCATGATTTGTCGGCAAAGATTTAACCCAATCCCGCTACCGCCGGAACGGGCGCTAAAAAAGGGCATAAAGATATGTTCCATCATTTGGGGCGGAACTCCATGTCCATTGTCGCTCACCTTTATCCTGATTTTTTGGTCATGCTCTTGTGAGGCCGATAGCTCGATTCGTTTTTTGTCCTTGTCTGCAACCGCCTCAATGGCATTGGTAATGAGGTTTATCAAAACCTGCTCAAGAAGATTGGGGTCAGCCTGCAAGCTGAGGTTGGGGTCGCGGAGGGTGACGACAAGCTCGATTTCCTTCTGTTCCAAAGTAGGTGTCAGCAGCTTGCGCAGATTCTCAAAAAAGGGCGCTATGGCTACCGTTTCGAGCACAGGCTCTCCTATTTTGTTCAGGTTCCGATAAGTTACGGCAAAGCGCAAAAGTCCGTTGCTACGGCGTCCAATCGTTTCAAGGCCAACCCGGAGGTCTTCCATCGCTTCGTTTTCTACAGTTTTTGGCAGCTCTGCAAGGTGATGTTGAAGGGTGTCGGCAAGGGAGGAGATGGGGGCTACGGAGTTCATAATCTCATGCGTCATCACACTCAGCAACTTTTGCCACGCCTTCACCTCGTTCTCGTTAAGCGCATCGCTCACATTTTGCATGGCAATAATTGAGTAAGGCTGATTGTCAATTTGAAACAAAGATTTGGAGACCATTATTTTGGTAGAAGTTCCCTCGATGGAGAGGTTTACAACTGAAGGCGTTCCGCTCTTCATATGCGCAATGTCATCAAAAAAAGAGCGATTCCTCTTCTCTAATGATTGAATCGATTTGATGTAGGGGATACGGAGCATCTCCCTGGCAGCGTCATTCATCCACAACACCTCCCTGCTCTCAAGGTTGTAGGAGAAAATTCCGGTATCAATAATTTCAAGAACCTTTTGCAGGTATTGGTAGTGCATCTCTTTTTCCCGATTAAGTCGTTTGATGGCGTCAATCATCCTGTTAAAATGGCAACGCATCTT
>WQYK01000026.1 GCA_009781275.1 Bacteroidales bacterium
AGGCAACAAAAGCATCCAATTTAAACAGAGCATTGTAGACAGTAATGGCGTTGTTAAAGTCAACTGCGTAAGCGTCATGTCCTCTTTTGACAAAGAGAGCGGAACATCGTTTGAAATTAGTCCTGAGTGGAGGGCTGTGCTAACAGGTACACCCCTGCCGCCGCCGTAAGGGCTGCGGTTTCTGTCCTCAGGCGGGAATTACCCAGGTGAATTGGCGTAAAGCCTTTGACTTGAGCCAGTGCCACCTCCTGTGGGGTAAAGTCTCCTTCGGGGCCTATCAGGATAAGGCATCGGGGCGTCTCTTTGCTTGGAGGCGAAGTTGCCATCGCCTCTTTAAGCGACACACGCACGCCCTCTCCGCAATGCGCCATCAGTTTTACTCCGTCAAATGGTCTGTTGATGAGCTCCTCAAAAGAAATTGTTGAATGAATCAGAGGCAGTTGTGCCTTGAGCGACTGTTTCATGGCAGAGACGGCAATCCGTTGGGCGCGGTCGGTTTTGTACACTTTTCGCTCGGAACGGGCGGCTATTAGTGGAGTAATCTCATCGACCCCAATTTCTGTTAGCTTTTCCACCATCCATTCGTACCGGTCAGCATTTTTGGTAGGGGCGACTGCTATATGCAGGTAGTAGGGTCGAGATTCCCAATGGTCAAATCGCTCCACTAACTGTAGCAAACACGCCTTCACATCCGGTATCACAATCGTCGCCTTAAACAAAGTCCCTTTTCCATCAGTCAAATGCACCGTATCTCCCTCAACAAGTCGCAATACCCTTAGACAATGCTTGGACTCCTCCTCATTAAGCAGGTAGTTGGAACTTGTTGTACAGTCGATATCAGGGGTATAAAAAAGATTCATCCTACCCCCTCCCCGATACCGCCTTACACAGTCCGCCCATATCGGACAGGGGCGTTACTTTAATCTTTTTAGAGAGGGTCGGATCAATCTTACCGCTGAATTTTGAGATATAGATCGTCTCAAAGCCCAATTTTTGCGCCTCGGCAATCCTCCGGTCGATGTGGGCAACGGGACGAATCTCTCCGCTCAACCCCACCTCCGCCGCAAAACAGCAACGCGGCGCCAAAGGAAGATCAAAGTTTGAAGAGAGGATCGCTGCCGTAACCGCCAAGTCCACAGCCGGGTCATTCACCTTTAGTCCGCCCGCCATATTTAAGAATACATCTTTTACCGACAACTTAAAGCCCGCCCGTTTTTCCAACACCGCCAGCAACATGTTTAGACGACGGGCATCAAAACCTGTGGCCGAGCGTTGGGGCGTACCGTAAGCCGCTGTGCTTACCAACGCCTGCGTCTCAATCAAAAAGGGACGCGTTCCATCCACCATGGCAGCCACGGCAATGCCGCTCAACGACTCTGCATGCATGGGAATCAATATCTCAGATGGATTATTTACCTGACGCAACCCATTTTGAAGCATCTCAAAAATGGCCAACTCTGCCACCGAACCAAATCGGTTTTTAATGCCGCGCAAAATCCGGTAGCTGCTCTTATTATCGCCCTCAAACTGCAACACCACATCCACAATATGTTCCAGCACTTTGGGGCCTGCAATGCTCCCCTCTTTGGTAATGTGCCCAATCAAGATCACAGGCGTATTGCGCTCCTTGGCATACTGCAACAACCTTGCAGCGCACTCCCTAATCTGCGACACAGAACCCGGAGACGAATCCAAATGCTGGCTATACATCGTTTGGATTGAGTCAATGACCACAAGCCCCGGATTGAGCTCCTGCGCATGCTGCAAGATGTTTTCGAGCAGCGTCTCACAAAGGATATAACAATGATCAGCGGCATGCTCCGACGACGACAACCTGTTGGCACGTAGTTTAATCTGCCTTGCGCTCTCCTCTCCGGAGACATAGAGCGTCTTTAAATGGGGACAATGCAAAGGAATTTGCAGGCTCAAGGTGGACTTTCCAATACCCGGCTCCCCGCCAATCAACACCAAAGAGCCTTCTACCAACCCTCCGCCCAACAACCTGTCTACCTCCTCATTGTTTAACGACATACGCGCCTCTTGAGAAAAAGTAACCTCAGGCAAAGGAATCGGTTTGGACTTTTGCCCCGTAAACGCCCCCGCCTGAAACGGCCGCTCCTTCTCTTTGGCCAACACCTCTTCTATCATCGAGTTCCACGCGCCGCAAGACGAGCATCGCCCCAACCATTTGGACGACTCATAGCCACACTCCTGGCAAAACCACGCTTTTTTAATTTTTGACATCACGCTTTATAATCGACCACTAAGATACGAATTTTTCTCTATTTTTGCAAAAAAAATCATCATCATGAAAAACATTCGCATCTTTTCCTTTTTCCTTCTCACTCTTTTTTCTTTACCTCTTGCAGCACAGACTGTTAGCCAAGATGAAATCCTTAAAAACATAGAAGCCTACACCCACCAAATCATTCAGGAGTGGCAGATTCCCGGCATGGCCCTCTCTATTGTAAAAGACGATCAGATGATCTATGCCAAAGGCTTTGGAGAAAAAGAGCTTGGCAAGGGCAATCCGGTAGATGAACACACTGCCTTCCAGATTGGGTCGGTATCCAAATCGTTTACTGCCTTACTCATGGCCATGTTGGTTGATGAAGAGGTAGTAAGCTGGGACGATCCCGTAAAGAAACACCTCCCTGACTTTGAGATGTACGACCCTTGGGTAAGCGAGAACTTGCTGATTAAAGACATCATGATCCACCGTACCGGAATTCCGGGACAATCCGGCACCTATATCCCCTGTTTGGGTTATGATCAGGACGATGTGTACAACATGTTTAAGCTGATCAAACCCTCTACCAGCCTGCGCACCAACTACGACTACAACAACATCACCTTTATCATCGCTTCCAAAATCATAGAAAAATATATGGGCAAATCGTGGGAGGAGTGCGTTAACGAGCGCATCTTTATCCCGTTAGGGATGAACAACAGCTCATCCAACGAAAAGGGATTTACCACAGTTCAAAACGTAACGGTTCCCCACGACTTTGGATATAAAGAGGGCGCCATTGTCAACACCCCGCTTTACGGGGCAGAAGAGCAAGCCCTCCATTGGCTCACTGTGATCGGCCCCGCCGGAGGGGTTGTCTCCTCAGTGGTCGATATGACTGCATGGATTCGTTTTCACCTCTCCGACGGAACTTATAATGGCAACCGCATCCTGTCAGAGAGAAACCTCAGGTATTTGCACCGCGGACAACTGATCACCTCTCAGTTTGACAACCGCATCACCACCTACAGCCACTGCTGGTTTATTGAGCAGAACAATCGCTATAAAGTATTCTTTCACACCGGCACTACTTGGGGGTACGCCGCACTTTGCGTGTTTGTGCCCGAGCTTAATCTGGGAATGATGTTTTTGGCCAACACCGATATACCCTCGTCAGTCCGTTACGCATTTATGCGCCGCTTAGTTGACCTCTATATGGGGGCTCCCGATAAAGATTACAGCGGAGAGGCGCTGGCCGAATGGTTGAACAACAGCAAGAGCAGCCAAGAGAGGGAACAGACCAAAGAGGCCGAGACTGTAAAAGTTGACCCTGCTCCTTACAGCGCCTATACCGGCACATACCAAAAAGAGGTACTGGGACAGGCAGTTATTAGCTTAGATGAGGAGAAACTCTATATCACCATCGGCCCCAAAAACTGGAAAGCCCAGCTTAACCATGTGAATGGCAACAGCTTCTCTTTTCGCATGGGCGGAAGCCGGTTTTCTATTCATTTTGAGATAGGAGAAGATGGAACCGCAGCCTCTGTAAATATTGACATGCGTCAGAACGAAAACTTTGGAGCGTGGACTAAGATTTGACCGCGTAACACATTCTTGGTTTATTGTTTAGATCTTCCCGAATTTTGACAGACAAGTACCCCTTGTTTATCAGGAGTTGTTTAACCTCTTGACCCATTTGTTCGTTGATTTCGGTCATCAAGATACCGCCCTCTTTAAGCAGCAACGCCCCCCAGTCTGCCAAAGCGCGGTAAAAGAGCAACGGATCGTCATCCGGAACAAACAGCGCCTGATGTGGTTCGTATTCAAGTACATTGGCCCGCATCAACAGTTTTTCGGAGAAGCGTACGTATGGAGGGTTGCTGATAATCAGATCAAAAGGATGAGACAGAACAGAAAACGCCAGCAAATCCGGGGGTTGTAAGACATCAGCTTTAATAAAATGCACCTCCACTTTGTTAAGTCCGTTGTTCTCTTGAGCAATTTCTAAAGCCTCTTCACAAATATCGATTCCATACACCTCTGCCTGCGGAAAAGCCTTAGCCAAAGAAATCGCAATGGCGCCCGATCCGGTACATAGATCCAAAACAGATCCGGCGCCGGACAACAAACTTTTTGCCCATCGCACCAGCTCTTCCGTTTCTGGTCGGGGAATCAATACGTCTTCGCTTACCTTAAGTGTGCACCCTTCAAAGAACGTCTCTCCCAAAACGTACTGTATGGGTCTGCTCCTTAACAATTCGTCCAAAGCCTTTTGCAGATCGGGTAATGAAGCGTCCGGAAGGAGCAGGTTGGGGTCAACATAATAACTGTGGGCAGGAATACCACAAAAAAAGTCCGCCACCCTACACAAAAGAGCCCTTGCCTCTTCTGTCGGATATAACAACAAAAGCCTCTCTATTCCTGTGTCAATGTACTCCTTAACGGTCATGACGGCCCATTGCGTCCTTGATCAGCAAATCTAAAAAGGCCTCCATGCTCATGCCCGCTGCACGTACTTGTTGCGGCACCAAACTCATTTGGGTCATACCCGGAATCGTATTTACCTCTAAAAAGACCACCTCTTCTCCCTTGGTGATGTAGTCCACCCGAATAAATCCGCGACATCCTAAGTAGTCATATATTCGAGAAGTAATCTATTGCACGCTATCACGCAAAGCATCGGGAATGGGCGCAGGGGTAAGCTCGTCACTGGCTCCATGGTACTTTGCCTGATAATCAAAAAAATCGTTCTTACTCACAATCTCTGTTACCGGCAACACAACCTGTCGGTCGACTGTTTTTAAAATCCCGTTGGTCAACTCCCTGCCATCAATAAACTCTTCTGCCAACGCTGTGGGACACTCCTCAAACGCTCGCGCCAAAGCCGGCGCAATCTCCTCAACACACTTCACTTTGGTGGCGCCAAAGCTGCTGCCCCCCTTATTGGGCTTAACAAAAAAGGGCAAACCCAACTTATCCACCATCTCTCCGGTATCTATAGAAGTCCCCTCGCGCACCAACATCTCTTTGGGCATCATAATCCCTGTATCGCGTAAATAGCACTTGCAGGCATATTTGTCAAATGCCAATGACGACACAAACGTATTGCTCGATGTATAGGGAATATGCAACATCTCAAAAAAGGATTGCAACACTCCGTTTTCTCCGGGCTCTCCATGAATCATAATCAGGGCCACGTCAAACAGCACCTTTTCGCCATGCCATAGAAACGAAAAATCGGTTTTATTGATCTGCGCCTCCTCCTCCTTGGGAACCCGGCCCTCTGCCGTCTTTACCACCTGCCAGTCGCTGCCACGCAGCAGCACTTCATACACGTGATACTTCTTTTTGTCCAGATGCAACGCTACGTGCCGTCCGCTCAACACAGATATTTCCCACTCCGACGAATCGCCCCCATACACAAGGGCTACGTTTTTTTTCTTGTTCATTGCCAGTCGCAAGCCATGCATTAGTTAAAAAACGGATCGTTCGCGTTATTTGCCGTTATGGCATCCACGTCGCTTCCGTCGCACCGTAAATTGAACAACGTTCCCGGTGGCACGGCAAACATCTGTTCTGCAGTTATGTTCAACGATTTGTCTTCTCGCACCTTCTTCATAAAGATTCCCCAGATGGGCAGCGCCATATTGGAACCGCCTCCCAGGGCAAGACTCTCAAAGTGCACCTGACGATCTTCTGCTCCAACCCAAACGGCTGCGGTCAACTTGGGCACCATCCCTACAAACCATCCGTCTGCCTGATCATTGGTAGTGCCGGTTTTTCCGGCTACGGCGCCTGTTGAGAGGTATCTGCTGCGGATACGTGCTGCGGTTCCTTCGTTTACCACTCCTTCCAGCAAGTTAATCATCAGATATGCTGTTTGTTCGCTAATAGCCTCGCGTTTACGGGGCGTAAAAGTGCTCAGTACGTGTCCCGATTTATCCTCTATCCGTTGTACAAAAAAGGGTTCAACAAACACCCCTTTTCCTGCAAAGGTGTTAAACGCTGCCGCCATTTCGTATGGCGATATATCGGCCGCTCCCACGCACAAAGAGTAAACAGGGTCTAAAAAGCTGCTGATTCCCAGCTTTCTGCACATCTCTACCATAGCAAAGGGACCAAATTGTTTCATCAAATAGGCCGATATGTTGTTGCTGCTCCTGGTCAATCCCCACTTGAGGGTCACCATTTTTCCAATATACTCCTCTCTATCTGTAGTTTTTGGCGTCCACGGTTCATCCCCTACAACTTCAAAACTCTGCGCTACATTGGCCACCTGATCGCACGGCCTAAAGCCCTCCTGCATAGCCAGAGTGTAGAGGAATGGCTTAATAATAGAGCCCACCTGTCGTTTACCTTGAGAGGCGTTGTCATATTTAAAGTATCTATAATTAGGCCCTCCCACGTACGCTCGTACCGCCCCTGTACCCGGCTCAATGGCCATCAGCGATGCACGTAAAAACGATTTGTAGTATAATATCGAATCGTTGGGCGACAACAGAGTATCTATATAGCCATTTTTATTCCAGGAAAAGACCCTCATTGTACGCTTCTCCCCAAAGCTCTTGTCAATCTCTGCATCGCTGACTCCGCCCGCCTTGGCGTTGCGGTAACGATCACTCCACCGCTGTGCCTGCCTAAGCAGGTTTGCCCGTGTCTCCGCCGGCACATTATTAGAAAAAGGACGGTTGGTCTTCCACCTTAACTCCCGATCAAAAGCGGGCTGTAAGTCCTGCCCCAGATGCTCTGCAACCGCCTCTTCTGCATAACGTTGCATGGCGGCACTAACGGTAGTATAAATTTTTAATCCATCCCTGTCCAAGTTGTACATGGTCCCGTCGGGTTTGGGATTCTTGCGCAACCAGCCATACAACGGATCATCTGCCCACAAGAGCGAATCGATCCGATAATCATCTTCTCTGTTTCTATAGTTTGCCTTTACAGGTTCCCGCGCACTCATCACCCGCCTTAACATATCGCGAAAATAGGGCCCCAAGCCGGCATTATGATCCTGCACCGTAAAGGATGTAACCACGGGAAGTTGTTCGAGAGAATCTTTTACTTCCTGTGTAATGATCTTATACTTAGCCATCTGAGAAAACACATGGTTCCGTCGTCGCTTTGATGCATCGGGATTGGAGATGGGATTAAAGCGCGAAGGCTTGTTAACCATCCCCACCAATAGGGCTGCCTCTTCTGCGTTTAATTGCGATGGATGTTTGGAAAAAAAGGTGAGCGACGCCGCACGAATTCCATACGCATTACTTCCAAAGAAGACCGAATTGAGATACATACTCAAAATCTCCTCTTTGGTATAGTTTCGCTCCAGTTTTACAGCAGTAATCCATTCTTTTAATTTGGTCACTCCTAATTGCATCTGCCTGGATCCCGGGAATCTGCGAACTGTAGTATCTCTGGGGAACAACGATTTGGCCAACTGTTGGGTTAGGGTGCTTCCGCCCCCGCCAGAGCGTATATCTCCAAGGAGAATCGACTTAACAGCCACACGCGCCAAACTCTTAAAATCGATCCCGGAATGTTGGTAAAAACGGATATCCTCTGTCGCCACCAAGGCAACCACTAAGGCGGGAGCCAGTTCGTCAAAGCGTACGTAGGATCTGTTTTCTATATGATAGGTGCTTAACACGACCCCTTCTTCTGAAATAATTTCTGTGGCTAAATTATTTTGGGGATTCTCCAACTCTTCAAAAGAGGGAATGGAGGCAAACATACCCACCAGCAAAAGCGCCGCCAATAGCATCCCAAAAGGCGCCAGCATAATGATCCAAAGCCACTTAATTCGATTTTTCTTCTCTTTTTTCTTTCTCATATATCAAATAAATATCACCGCCAAAGATACATTAATCCTTGCAAAAATCGTGCTCAAACTTGCATTGCCTCAAAAAAAAATTTGGCCGATACCTTATTTTATGCCTTACTTTGCACACTTATTTGTACGCAAAAATATGATGGGATCGCAACTACTTATTGTGGAATCGCCTGCCAAGGCCAAGACTATTGAAAAGTATTTAGGGAAAGAATTTAAAGTCAGGTCGAGTTTTGGACACATTCGCGACTTGGTCAAAAAGAACCTGGGCATTGATATGCGGGAGGGGTTTGTTCCGGAATATGAAATTCCGGCCGAGAAAGAGGCTGTTGTAAAAGAGCTTAAGATATCGGCTGCCAATGCACAAACTGTGTGGTTGGCCTCTGACGAGGATCGTGAAGGGGAGGCCATTGCCTGGCACCTGCAGGAGAGCCTTGGTTTGGATCCTCAAAACACAAAACGGATCGCTTTTCACGAAATCACCAAAGAGGCCGTTTTAAACGCCATTCAAAATCCACGAACAGTGGATATGAACTTAGTCAATGCCCAGCAGGCTCGCCGTGTGTTGGATCGATTGGTGGGGTTTGAGATCTCTCCCATCCTTTGGAAAAAACTAAAACCAAAACTCTCTGCCGGAAGGGTACAATCGGTAGCTGTACGCCTGATAGTGGAGCGGGAAAGGGAGATTCTATCCCATACCGCTCATGCTCAGTACAAGGTAGAAGGAGTCTTTATGCTTGAGGGGAATGAGAAGATGACCATCAAAGCAGAGGTGGAGACCCGTTTTGACACCGAGCAGGAAGCCTCCGATTTTCTCAAAAAATGTATAGGCGCCGCTTTTTCGGTCGGATCGGTAGAGAAAAAAGCGGGTGTACGAACGCCAGCTCCTCCCTTTACCACTTCGACGCTTCAGCAAGAAGCATCCCGCAAGTTGGGATTTTCGGTGGGCCAAACGATGAACATTGCCCAAAAACTCTATGAGGCAGGGTTGATTACCTATATGCGTACCGACTCCACACAGCTATCCAAATTGGCGCTCAATGCCGCTCACAAATGTGTGGAAACACTATACGGAGCAGAATATTGCAAAACCCGTCAATATACCACCAAAAGCAGGGCCGCTCAAGAGGCGCATGAAGCCATTCGCCCCACCTATCTTCAGCACTCAAACATAGAGGGAACACAACAGGAGAAGAAACTCTACGACCTGATCTGGAAACGTACCATTGCCTCCCAAATGGCAGACACCCAAATAGAAAAAACAATCGTTACCATCAACGTCTCCACCACGCCTCAATCTTTTGTGGCAACGGGAGAAGTGATTATTTTTGACGGTTTTATCAAAGTATACAACGAATCTCGGGACGACGACAACCTTAAAGAGGAAGCCGGAACGCAACTCCCACATCTGCATGCAGGTAACTCATTGTCACCAAAACTCTTATCAGCCACCCAGCGCTTCTCTCAACGCCCTCCGCGTTATACAGAAGCAAGCTTAGTCAAAAAACTCGAAGAGCTGGGCATCGGGCGCCCCTCTACCTACGCCCCCACCATCTCCACCATCATGCAAAGAGAGTATGTCACCAAAGGAGATCGCCCCGGGACACAGCGTAACTACATCCGTTTAGAACTAAACGGAGCCCAGATCGTCCGGCGGGAACTTACAGAGACCATCGGCGCCGAAAAATCCAAACTCTTCCCCAGCGACATTGGAATGTTGGTAAACGACTTTCTGGTTGATCATTTTAATAACATTGTCGACTACGGATTTACCGCCAAAGCAGAAGAGGACTTAGACCGCATTGCAGAGGGAGCATTGGGCTGGCAACAGATGCTCTCCGATTTTTACCACCCCTTTCATCAAACGGTCCAAAAAACCCTTGAACACTCCCGTCCTACCAACGCAGAGAGGGTGTTGGGAGTTGATCCAAAGACAGGCAAAGAGGTGATTGTTAGAATCGGAAGATTTGGCCCCGTTGCCCAAATCGGGAACAATGACGACGAAAAAAAGCAGTTCTCCAGCCTGCAAAAGGGACAGCTCATCGAATCAATTACCCTGGAAGAGGCGCTTCAACTTTTTCAACTCCCCCGCCACTTAGGAAACTTTGAGGATAAGGAGATGAGTTGCAGCGTGGGACGATTTGGTCCATACATCAAACATGGCTCCGCCTTTATCTCCCTTGGCAAAAGCGACAATCCTTACACCATTACCCCCGAACGAGCCGTTGAATTGATTCTTGAGGCGCAAAAAAAAGCCCAGGAGAAGGTGATTAAAGTTTTTGAAAACGAGGAAATTCAAATTTTAAACGGACGATTTGGCCCATACATCACCCAACACAAAAAAAACTATAAGATCCCCAAGGGAGAGGAGCCTGCCAAATTAACACTTGAAGCGTGTTTAGCCATTATTCAAAACGGCCCCGTTAAACCCAAAAAAAAGTAAATGAACGCCAAAGCCAACTTCATAGAGATGGTCCATCCCGGTTTCGTGATGTCTGACTATTTGGCTTTAATCATCTTAGAACAGTCAGAAGAAGAACTGATCAATGAGCTCTCCCTCTTGTTTCCCCACGGGAAATACAAAGTCGGCGTCATCAAACGCACTCAGGCAGGCATCGAATCGCTCCTCAAAAAGGCACGGGAATCCAACATCCCGCTCATCTTTTTACAGCCTCAGCCGCCCACTTTCAGTAAGGTGACAAAAAATCGAGACTCCTTTTCAGTCAATCTGATAACCCCCGGGAGCAGCAAAAGCGCCGACTTAGCCGCACAATTTATTGCCCATCCCAAAACAACCAATCTAAGCTGGATCGGGTATCAAACCTATTTGACTTCTCCCGAAAGCCTTGCCCAGCTTCAGGCCCGTTACTTCTCCCCTCTTCGTTTGGGCAGCTTTAGAGAAAATTTTGTTGCAGCCGAGCCGCTCATCCGGCATAATAGTTTAAACTTAATCGATCTCACAGCCATACGTTATAGCGACGCACCCGATGGTCTTGGGACCAGTCCAAACGGTTTATACGCAGAAGAGCTTTGTCAGCTCGTCCGCTATATGGGCGTAAGTAGCAATCTTGACGCATGCTATATTTGGGGTTACCCCAAAGGGGGCAAGTCATCCCCCATCACCACTCGTCTTTTGGCACAAGTGCTTTGGCACCTGTTCGAAAGCATTTCGACCGGTCAAAACGAAGACCCCTACTGTCCCAACCAGCAAGTGCTCTTTACGCATAGAGAGGTTTATATAGGAAGTCAGAACCACATTCTCTTTTTTCTCCACAGCAACCAAACAGAACGCTGGTGGATCAAGCTGCTTCTTGAAGACGGCATTTCTTACTTTATTCCATGTACATACGAAGAGTATGCAGCAGCTTTAAAAGGAGAACTCCCCGCCACATGGCTGCGTTATTATCAAAAATTAAATCTTTTATAGTTAATATTTAATTTTTTTTACTATTTTTGCGCTCATTGTTTTAAATTATAACTTGAGACGCCATGCCTAAGTATCAAATTGATCATATCGACCAAAAAATTCTCTCTTTTTTGGTCAAAAATGCACGTATGCCTTTTCTCGAAATTGCCCGCGAATGTGGGGTTTCCGGGGCCGCCATTCACCAACGGGTAAAAAAGATGGAAAACCTAGGTGTTATCACAGGATCAAGATTATTGGTTAAGCCACAGGCAATCGGACTTGCCGTATGCGCCTTTGTGGGTGTGCAGCTCTCGCAGGCCAATCAATACCCTGCCGTGGTAGAGGCGCTCAGAAACATCTCAGAGGTTGTTGAGTGTCACTTTGTGACCGGACAGCACTCACTACTGCTTAAAATCTATTGCCGCAACCACGACCACTTGATGGAAGTGCTGATCAACACGATTCAAAATATCCCCTCTGTCCTTCAAACAGAAACCTTAGTCTCCCTCGACCAGGCCATCGAGCGCCAGGTCTGGGTCAGAGACACCCCCATGGACAAACGGCGGAGCAAGTAGTTCTGCCAGCGCTAAATCTTGGGGTGTGGTGATTTTGATGTTACGTACATCCCCCTGTGTCAAAAAGAGGGGAATCCCTGTACGTTCCACTACTGTGGCATCGTCAGTAAAAGAGGGCAGGTAGCTTTGGTTGTATGCATCTATCAATACATCAGCGTGGAATACTTGGGGTGTTTGCACCAAGCGGTATTGAGAACGATCAACCGGCACACTGTTACTTCCTTCTGTTTTGCGCATCGATTCGGTGATCTCTACCACCGGCACTACAGCTTGATACGTTTTAGTCAACTCTATACACCGCATAACCATCTCCTGATCCAATATTGGACGCACCCCGTCGTGCACCACTACCAAACCTTGCGGGGGAATGTGCTGCAACGCATTTTTGACCGAATGGAAACGGGTCAGACCTCCGGACACCACCGTGCAGGGAACTTCAAAGTGATATTGAGTGGCCAACTCATTCCAGTAATCGACATAGAGCGGAGGCAACACCACAAAAATTTGAGACTCCGCCGGCAATGATGCAAAAAAGTGTACCGTTCTAAAGAGAACCGGCACACCGTTTAAATTCAAAAATTGCTTGGGGAGATCGCTGCCCATACGCAATCCGCTCCCACCGGCTGTAATAATAATATATATTTTCTCCATTTTATTGTTCGTTTTTTAAAATATTCAACAAATATATTGTATTTTTGCGGGTTATTTATAAACATCCTTTTGGTATGCTCGAATCTTCCGATCCAAAGTCAATAAAGCGAGCCCTTGTTTCTGTGTACTACAAGAATGGGTTAGATCCAGTTTTGCTGACTTTAAGAGATTTAAATGTAGAAATTTTTTCTACGGGAGGAACTTTAGACTATATCGCCAACATGGGTGTGCCTGTAACTGCCGTTGAAGAACTTACCAACTATCCGGCCATTTTAGGCGGTAGGGTAAAAACGTTGCACCCAAAGATATTCGGAGGCATTTTGGCCCGCCGCAATCACGAGCACGACCTTGAAGAGCTATCCACATACTCCATCCCTCCGTTTGACTTGGTCATTGTGGACCTCTATCCCTTTGCCCAAACGGTATCATCCGGAGCCTCTGAGCAGGAGGTCATCGAAAAGATCGATATCGGGGGCATCTCTCTGATCAGGGCGGCAGCCAAAAACCACAAAGATCTATTGATTGTCTCATCCAAAGAACAATATCCCTCTCTTTTGCAAATTCTTTCCCAAAAGAGAGGCCAATCCTGTATCGAAGAGCGCAAACGCTTTGCCTTGGAGGCTTTTCAAACCACCTCCCGGTACGACACTGCCATTTACAACTACTTTAATGGAACCCAAACCTTGAGGTATGGAGAAAATCCACACCAATCAGGGCGTTATCATGGCAATCCTGAATTGCTACCCAAGCAGTTGCACGGAAAAGAATTGTCGTACAACAACTTATTAGATGTAGAAGCCGCCGTTGAGTTGATCGCCGACTTTAGCGATCCCACCATTGCCATCATCAAACACAACAACGCATGTGGCTGCGCATCGGATGCCTCTCTTACAAAGGCTTGGGAAAAAGCTTTGGCCGCTGATCCCCTATCCGCCTTTGGAGGCGTCATCATCTCCAACCGGCCGATAGAAGCCGATGTGGCCCAAGCCATCAATGCCCTCTTTTTTGAGATCCTGGTGGCCCCCGTCTTTTCACAGGAGGCCCTTGACATCCTCACTACAAAGAAAAACAGGATTCTGTTGCGCTCCTCCCCCACTCCCCTGCCCAAAGAAAAATTCCGTTCGCTTCTGCATGGCGTGTTGGTACAAGAGCAAGACCAATGCGTAGAAGGAGACTACAACATGATCGCTTCTACCCTCCAAAAACCCAATCCTTCACAAATCGCTGACCTGCTTTTTGCCAATAAATTGGTCAAACACTCCAAGTCCAACGCCATTGTATTGGCAAAAGATCAGATGCTCCTTGCATCAGGGGTGGGACAAACTTCCCGCATAGATGCATTACGTCAGGCCATTGAAAAAGCGCAAAGATTTGGCTTCCCTTTGGACAACGCAGTGATGGCGTCCGATGCTTTCTTCCCATTCTCTGACTGCGTAGAGATGGCACACAAAGCGGGGATCACATCCATCATTCAACCCGGCGGATCGGTGCGCGACCAGGAGTCCATAGACTACTGTAACGCCCACCATATAGCCATGATATGCACCGGTTTCCGACACTTTAAACACTAATTTCAATATAAAACTATCAAATTTTAAAATATGGCGTTCTCTTTTTTAACACAAGAACTGGCAATTGACCTTGGAACAGCAAACACGATTATTATCCACAACGACAAGATTGTGGTCGATGAGCCCTCCATTATTGCCAT